>JAEUQD010000466.1 GCA_016789925.1 Bryobacterales bacterium
CCGGAACAGCTTGAAGCCGCACTGCGTATCCCAAAGCCGTAACCCCGTCCCCAACTGCACCAGCAAGTTAAAGAATCGCCCCGCCGTCTCGCGAAACGCGGATTGATGCACGCCGATCAGCGACCGGTCCAGCGCCCGCGAACCGATCACGATCTCGGCGTCTTCCCGCTGCGCCGCCTCAAACAGCTTCGGCAGTTCTTCAATCGGCGCCGACAGGTCGGCGTCGGTAAACAGACGCCACTCGCCCTTGGCCTCCAGCATCCCGTGCCGCACGGAGTAGCCTTTCCCGCGATTGCCGGGGTTCTCCAGCAGCCTCACTTCAGAATGGTCCCTGGCGTAGCTTCGCACCAGTTCCGCCGTGCCGTCGCGGGAACCGTCGTTCACTACCAGGACCTCCACTTCGTCCCAGTCGCGGCTCTTCACAAACCGCAATACTGCGTCTAACGTGCCTGGCAGCCGTTTTTCCTCGTTGTAGGCGGGAATTACTATCGAGATCGAACGCAACTCTTCATTGTAATGAAACCGCCCCTCGTATAATGGGGTTTTCCCCAAGGAGTTCCCCCTTTTGTCCCTTGAAGACGATCTTCTGCGCCAGCGCCTGGAGCGCACTCATCAGATTGAGGCACTGGGCTTCCGGCCCTACGGCCAGCGCTTCGACTTCAGCCACACCGTGCCTGAAGTGATCGCTGGCTATTCCGCCTCCGCGGCCGAGCAACTTGCCGAACCCCGCGTGCAAGTCCGTCTCAGCGGCCGCATGATGACCGTGCGCCGCATGGGCAAGGCGGGCTTCGCGCACCTCCAGCAGAATGGCGAACGCGTCCAGGTCTATGTGCGCAAGGATGCGGTTCCCGAATCCGATTGGAAGCTTTGGGAACTGCTCGATCTCGGCGACCTGATTGGTGTCGATGGCTACCTCTTCCGCACGCGCACCGGCGAACTCAGCGTCCATGCCGACAAACTCACCTTCCTGGCCAAGACGCTGCTCACCATGCCCGAGAAGTTTCACGGGCTCGAGGATGTCGAGACACGGTACCGCCAGCGCTACCTCGACCTCATCGCTTCCCCCGAATCGCGCAATGTCTTTGTCACCCGCGCCAGGATAGTCAGTTCGCTGCGTCGCCAACTCGAATCCCGCGGCTTTGTCGAAGTCGAAACGCCGATGATGCAGCCGCTCTATGGCGGCGCGGCCGCGCGTCCTTTCGTCACCCACCACAACACGCTCGACACTCCGCTCTACTTGCGCATCGCGCCGGAACTCTATCTCAAGCGCCTGGTTGTCGGCGGCCTCGATCGCGTTTACGAGATCAACCGCAACTTCCGCAACGAAGGCGTCTCCACCCAGCACAACCCTGAGTTCACCATGCTGGAGTTCTATCAGGCGTACGCCGACTACGAAGTCCTCATGGACTTCTCGTGCGAACTATTGAAGCAGACAGCCATCGACGCCACCGGTTCGCCGGTCGTGAAGTTCCGTGATCAGGACCTCGACTTCTCCCATGTTCGCCGCTTCACCATGCGCGAAGCGGTGGTTGAGTTTTGGCAGGGCGACCAGCGTCCCACGCTTGACAACGTCGCCGACCCCGAGTGGCTCGCCCGCCATTCCTCCAAGGACACCCCCGGCGAGCGCCTGGTCGACATTTTCGAACGCGTCGCCGAAAACCAGCTCTTCCAGCCCACCATCATCTACAAGTACCCGGTCGAAACGTCGCCTCTTTCCAAGAACTCGCTCGACGACCCCAGCTTCACCGACCGCTTCGAAATCTACGCTGCCGGCATGGAAATCGGCAACGCCTACACCGAGTTGAACGACCCGCAGGAACAGCGCCGCCGCTTTGAAATGCAGATCTCCATGCGCGAGCGTGGCGACGAGGAAGCCCACCAGATGGACGAGGATTATATCCGCGCCATGTGTTACGGCCTGCCTCCCACCGGGGGCGAAGGCATCGGCATCGATCGCCTCACCATGATCCTCACCGGGTCGCCCTCCATTCGCGATGTCATTCTCTTCCCGCTCCTCCGTCCCGAGGGGCCCATCGGCATCGCCGACCGTCTCAAGTCGATTGAGCCGTGAACCGCCGGTTTGAGTTCTTCATCGCTCTCCGCTACCTGACGGCCCGCCGCAAGCAGACCGTCATTTCCGTCATCACGGTGATCTCCGTACTCGGCGTGGCGGCGGGAGTGATGGCGCTCATCATCGCGCTCGCGATCAACGCCGGCTTCCGTGGCGAACTCCAGCGCAACCTCCTCGGCGCGACGGCCCACGTCATCGTGATGGAGAAGCAGCCCGGCCCCGGCATCGTCAACTGGCGCGAACTCGTTCCCAAGCTGCAGCAAACTCCGCACGTCACCCAGGCCTCGCCCGCCCTCTATGGACCCGTGATGCTCACCGGACCCGTTCAGGCAACCGGCGCGACGCTCAAAGGGCTGCTTCCACAAGCTCCGGTTCCCGACGCACTCCGCAAGCTGAAGGCAGGCACGTTCAACAACTGGGAACTGGCGCGCGGCTATCCGCCCATCGTCCTCGGCTCGCGCCTGGCGCAGAGCATCGGCATGGTGGAAGGAGCGTTGGTTCGTGTGCTGAGCCCCCAAGGCGAATTGACTCCCTACGGCCCCAGGCTGGTCGAACACAAGTTCCGCGTCACCGGCATCTTCGAATCCGGTTTCTTCGATCTCGACAACAGTTGGGCCTACGCCGCGCTGCCCGACGTCCAACGGGTTCTCGCCGTCAGCGACGTCGTCAACGCCATCGAACTCTCGGTGGACGATGTCTATGCCGCCCCGCAAATCGCCGCTGCCGCCGAGCAGACCGCCGGAGCCGGATTGGGCGCGACCCATTGGATGGAGCAAAACAAACAACTGCTCAATGCTCTGCGCATGGAGCGCGTCGTCACCGTCATCACCATCGGACTCATTCAAATGATCGCCGCGCTCAATATTCTCATCTCGCTCATCATGATGGTGATTGAGAAGCATCGCGATATCGCGGTCCTGCTGTCGCTGGGAGTCCGCCGTGCCCAAATCCGCCGTATCTTTATTTTTCAGGGACTCATCATCGGCGTCGTTGGCACCACGATCGGCCTGATCGCTGGCTACTTCGTCAGCTACTTCGGCAATCGCTACCGTTGGATCCAACTCGACGAAGCTGTCTACTCGCTCAGCTACGTGCCGTTTGAAACGCGCCTCGTCGACGGCATCTGGATCTCTGGCGTCGCCTTGTTGGTCAGCCTGCTGGCCACGCTCTATCCCGCGCGCTCGGCCACCCGCATTCAGCCTGCTGAAGCGCTGCGCTACGAGTAACGCTTCAGTTCCAGCCGCGCGATCGACTCCATGTGAACCTCGTCCGGACCATCGGCCAGGCGCAGCGTCCGCGAGTTCGCCCAGTCAAACGCCAGCGGAAAGTCGTCGCAAACACCTGCTGCGCCATGCACCTGGACCGCCCTGTCGATCACTGCCAGCGCCATGTTCGGCACGATCACCTTGATCATCGAAATCTCGCCGCGAGCCGCCTTGTTCCCCACCGTGTCCATCATCCATGCCGTCTTCAACACCAGCAGACGCGCCTGCTCAATCTCAATCCGCGACCGCGCAATCTCCTGCCGCAGGCCGCCCTGTTCGCTCAACTTCTTGCCGAACGCCACGCGCTGCTGCGCCCGGCGGCACATCATCTCGAGCGCCCGCTCCGCCGCGCCGATCAGCCGCATGCAGTGATGGATCCGCCCCGGCCCCAAGCGCCCTTGTGCGATCTCGAACCCCCGCCCTTCCCCTAACAGCAGGTTCGTCACCGGCACCCTCACGTTTTCGTAATCCACTTCGGCGTGGCCGTGCGGCGCGTGGTCGTACCCGTACACATTCAGCAGCCGCACAATCTTGACACCCGGCGTATCCATCGGCACCAGAACCATGCTCTGCTGCTGATGCTTTGGCGCGGACTCGTCCGTCTTGCCCATGAAGATCGCGATCTTGCACCGCGGATCGCCCGCCCCGGTCGACCACCACTTCCGCGCGTTGATCACATACTCGTCGCCATCCCGCACAATCGACCCGCGAATGTTGGTCGCGTCCGATGACGCCACGTCCGGCTCCGTCATCGCAAAGCACGACCGCATCTCGCCCGCCAGCAACGGCTCCAGCCACTGCTTCTTGTGCTCGGCGGTTCCATACCGCACCAGCACTTCCATGTTCCCCGTATCGGGCGCATTGCAGTTGAACACGTCGGGCGCCCAGAAAACCCGGCCCATGATCTCGCACAGTGGCGCATACTCGACGTTGGTCAGCCCCGCGCCATACTCCGACTCCGGCAGAAACAGGTTCCACAGGCCCGCCGCCCGTGCTTTCTTCTTCAACTCTTCCACCACCGGAACCGGACCAAAACCGCCGGCAGCCACTTGTTGCTGGTACAAGCGCTCGTTCGGATAAACATGCTCGTCCATGAACGAAAGCAGCCGCCCGCGCAGCTCTTCGACGCGCGCCGAATAGGAGAAGTTCATCGGTAGAAGTGTACCGCGTTACGCGGCTTATCGACGGCCCGAAAACTCTTTGTCGAACCGCTCAAGTGCGTTCTGCCGGTTGCCCTCGAAAAGATACAGCCGGCCCCGAATCGTTTTGCTTTCTCCTCGCTTCAGAGGACCTACCCGAATGCTGGCGTGCAAGCAACTCCACGGATTGTGTCCCTGCACCGACAGATAGTCCTCCCACCCGATACCGGTAACCCATGTGCGATCGGCCGACTCGCGAACCAGCAGCCCCCGCGTTGCATCCACGTCCGACGTGGGCCATTTGTTCGAAAACACAAATTCGCTGTCGAGCACTGCACGCCAGCGGCTGTTGAAGTGAATGGCCCGCGAATCGAGCAGAGTCAGCCCGGTGGCCGAATGAAAGTACGACCGGTCGTGATCGCTGTCGGCGAAATTTACGTTCAGCGGCTGCCGGACCGGCGACGGAACTCCGTCCACCTTGCCGGGATTCCAGCAGGGGATGATTGCAGCGATCTCCGGCCAGTCGTGACCGGAAACATTGGTGACCTTCAAGGTCAGCCGGGCGCCATCAGGGACAGCCTCCACACTCAGATGAAGGCCAGGGTATGTGATGGTCGCGTGGCTCGGACCGATCTCGCGCTTCGTCTTGAAGCTCCCCGGCGTGTGCTGCCCCGGCGACATCGCCTCAAACAGGTTCCACTCATAGAACCAAAGGAACATCGTCAGGTCAGCGCGGCCTTGTTGCTGCAGCGCGACACCGCGCTCCCATTCCATCAGGCGCGGCAAAGGTTCTGCGGCGGCGAGAACCGCAGCCATCACCAAAGTCGGCAAAACCGCGTGCATGCTCACCTCTGGGTTATGCTAGCGCGCGGGCGGCATCGGCGGCGAAGTAGGTGATGATCATGTCCGCACCGGCCCGTTTGATGCAGTTCAGCGTCTCGAACATGAGTCGCGTCTGGTATTCCGTGTTGCCGCCGGCCAATGCCTGGACCATGTTGTATTCGCCGGATACGTTATAGGCGGCAATCGGAACCCCGAACCGCTGCCGGGCCAGGGCGACAATGTCGAGGTAGCCCAGCGCCGGTTTGACGATGATCATATCGGCGCCCTCCTCGATGTCGAGGCGGATCTCCTCCAACGCCTGGCGGGAATTCGGAATATCGAGTTGATGGGTTGCGTGATGACTTTCCGCAGGAGCCGAACGCGTGGCGTCCTTGAAGGGGCCATAGAGTCCGGAAGCAAACTTGGCCGAATACGACATGATCAGGACGCGCGTGTGACCGGCGGCATCGAGGGCGGTCCGCAACGCCTGGACAACGCCATCCATCATCCCCGACGGTGCGATCACGTCCGCACCGGCCAGGGCCAGGGACACAGCTGCCTGCTGAAGGACGGCAAGGGTCGCATCGTTGTCGATCGCGCCGGTTCGGAGCAGGCCGCAATGTCCATCGGCAGTGTACTCGCAGAGGCAGAGGTCGGCGATCACGACCATGCCGGGAACAGCGTCCTTAATGCGCCCGATGGCCTGCTGCACGGGGCCCGCCGCAGAGCAAGCAAGCGAACCGGTTGCGTCCTTCCGGCCATCGTCCACCACGCAGAACAGCAACACAGCCGGCAGACCGGCGCCGGCGAGCATACGCACCTCGCGCTCCAGCGGCGCTCCGGACAGCAGGCGGACCCCTGGTATTGAACCGAGCGGCCGATCGACATCGGGATCGCTGGACACAAACAGCGGGCAGATCAGGTCGTTCGCCCGGACGGCCGATTCTTGAACCAGACGGCGTACGGAAGCGCTTTGGCGAAGCCGGCGCATTCTTTGCGTGGGAAAGCTCATTCCAATAACCACTCCATAGGGGTCTTTCCAGCCAGATCGACTGGGATGGTCTCGACGACTTCAATGATGCGGGGGATCTTGTACTCGGCCAGGTTGTGTCGGCAATGGGCGACGATGTCGCGGCGGGAAAGCTGAGCGCCCGGCCGCAAAGCAATCAGCGCGGAGATCACTTCCAGCCCGTGGGCGTCGCGGCCCGGCACGACTTTGCAGTGCTCGACAGACGGGATACTGCCGATCACGTTCTCCACTTCCACGGGGTCGATCTTGATGCCACCGGAATTGATCCATCTCTTCGACCGGCCATCGAGGACAAGCTCTCCGGCGCCGGTGAGGCGGCCGAGATCTCCCATGCGGAAGTAACCACCGGCGAAGGCCGTCGCGTTCAGTTCGGGTTCGTCGACGTAGCCCGGCATCATGGCCGGGCCATGCACGGCAATCTCGCCCCGGCTTTCCACCGGCAGTGGGTTGCCGTCCGCATCCAAAACCCGGACCGTAACCCCGGGCACCGGCCTACCCACCGAGCCTGGGGTCGTTGGGCCGGCCTGTTCGATGCAAATCGTGCCGGTCTCCGACGACCCATATAACTGCCGGATCGGGTGGCCGAAGCGTTCGCGCCATGAGTGCGCCAGCGCCGGGGGCAGTGCCGCGCCGCTGGAAAGATACACCTTCACGCTGGCGAATGCGGCCGGCTCTACGCCATGATCTTCCAGGAGGCTGTAGAGAATCGGAGACATGTTCACGATCTCGATGCCATGGCGTCGGACGGTTTCGGCGAGTACCGAGGGCAGAGCCTTGCGCACGGTCACCATCGTGCCGCCGCTCGCCAAGGGAAGAAACATTCCGTTGGCAAAACCATTGGCGTGATGAAAAGGGACAACGCTGAGGAATCTGGTTCCGGGTTGAACGCCGAGCGCGGCCGCGACGGCGCGGCGTCCGGCCAGGAGATTCTCGTGGGTTCGCGGAACGACTTTCGGGCGGCCTGTAGACCCCGAGGTCGCCAGGTAAAGCGCCGGCAACGAACCAGCGGGAGGTCGCAGTTGCGAACCCGCCAATTCCATCCCGGCCACATCGGCCGTGAGCACCCGGACGCCCGGCGCTCCCTCCTCCCACGCGGGGCGAAGTTCATCGCTCGCAATCGCCAGCCGGATCCCCAGTTTCCGCACAAACCAGCCAATTTCCTTCGCCCGCCATTGCGGATTGAACGGCATGCAAATTGCCCCCGCTGAAGCGATCGCGAAGAAGCTAACCGGGTACTGCCAGCAATTCGGGAGCGAGACCGCGACGACATCGCCCTCGGCCAAGTGGCACTGCGAGCTTAGGAATGCGCCGCAGGCCGCACTCCGATCCACGAGGTCGCGCCGCGTCAGCGACAGGGCTCCGTCGATTAGGGCTTCGGCTTCCGGTTCCTCCGCCGCCACCCGCTTGAGCCAATCGAAAACCATCGGCTCAGTCCGTTCCGCCGCGGCGCTGTGAGATATATTTCGCCAGGGCGGGGAAATCCAGCAAGCGACCAATGTCCAGCCACTCTTCTTCGATCGAGATCCCGAATCTCTTTTCCAGGGCGACAATGAACTCCAACAGAGCGACTGAATCCATTGCGAATGCGTCGTGGAGGCTTTCCCCGTGCGCCGGCCCGCCGGGCGGCAGTCCCAATGACTGCGCTAGCACCGCGGTGACGTCTTCGACGGTCACGTCTTTCATAGTCGAATCCACCCCTCCCATTCCTCGGCATGCTCCAGGATCTGGCGCTCCAAGGTGTCTACGAACTGCTGAATATTGCGATCGGCGAACTCTTCCCGGCTGGCGGCTGGGTGCAGCGTGAGCGGCTCGTCGAAACGGATGCTCCAGCCCCGCTGATTGCCCAGGCATTGCATGGGAACCACCGCGCAATTCGACAGCCGTACGATTTCAATCATCCCGGTGGCGAAACGCTTGGTCCCGCCAAGGAAAGGCAAAAAGACGGGATGCCGCGTGAAGGACGCATCGAAGTGAACGTTCACCAGTCCACCGGAACGGAGACGACGGAAGATCTTCAAGGAACATTGTGGGTCTTCGATGAATACCTCGTCGCCGATGACCTGGTGCAGAAACTCGACGTACCGCGGCTGGATGAACCGTGCGCCAAGGCGGCCCATCCACTCGTCGGGCGGCTCGCCTTTGCGGACCGACATCACGGGATAGCCCATTCCCGCCAAATGGCGCTTGCCCAGACGCATGGCATAGAAGTGACCAGTGAGTAGAAGTGCGCCGTGGCCACGGGAGAGGGCCCGCGTCAAGTGATCGAACCCATGGATCTGGGGAGCCGCAATCCGGGCGGCCGACTCCGGGTCCATGAGGTGCAAATCGTCCAGCGCCCGCCAGACTGCGTTGGCGACAAAGCGCTTGCTGATGCGGTCGATCTCCGCGGCACTGCATTTCGAACTCAGGGCCTTGCTCATCCTCGCGCGCGCAATGCGCCTCCGCCCGGCGACCAGGATCTGGAACACGGGTTCCAGCACACGGCCTAGACGGTGGAGGTTGCGTGGGCTGAGGCGCCAAGCGAAGAGCCGGAGCGGATAGAGGTAGAGAAGCCAGAGGACATCCTTGACACTGAGCAGTGGTTTCGAGGACGCGGGATGTTCCTGGGACATGGGAGGGCTGCCTTCGTGTCCGGGCCGAGCCTCCCTTGAAACGCCTGACGAATCGAGAGTCAAATTAATCTCTTTATATCGTGCCAACCAGGCCAAGCGCATCTAATCGAGAATAGTTAAATATTTTTCACCAAAACGATTCTCGGCCAGGAGGACGTCGGAGTAAAGTTGGGTGCACGATGATATTATTTGGGCGGACCAAGGCTATGATCAGAACCGCTTTTGCTGCACTTGTGTTGGCCGCTACGCTGATGGCGCAGTTGCCCGCGCCCCACCCTTTCTGGGAGTTCGATGCGGTCCACGATATCTACCTGTTCTTCGAATCCCCCAACTGGTTCGAACAACTCAGGGCGAACTTCGAAGGTACCGACGACCCTTCGTACCTGGAAGCCAACCTCGTCTTTAACGAACACTCTTTGGAGCGTGTCGGCATCCGCTTCAAGGGCAACTCCAGCTACCGCACCTACCCAGGCCAGAAGAAGTCGTTCAAGATCAAGACCAACAAGTTCGTGAAAGGGCAGAGGATCGCGGGCATCGACACATTCAACCTGCATAACGCGTTCAAGGACCCCAGCTACGTGCGCGAAAAGGTCTACTACGAACTGGCGCGCGCCGCCGGACTCAAGGCCCCGCGCACCAACTACGCCGCGGTTTACATCAACGGCGAATACTGGGGGCTCTACTTCCTCGCCGAGGACGTCGATGGCCAGTTTCTCGAAAACCATCTCGGCAAGGACGAAAACGGCAACCTCTACAAGGGCGATCCGCGCGGCACGCTGGAGTGGCGGGGACCCGACCCCGAACCCTATCGCCGCGAATATGAGAAGGACAACAACGAGGACGCTGACGACTGGAGCGATCTGATCCATTTCATCGACGTTCTGAACCGCACACCGCGCGAGCAACTGAAGGAGCGCCTCGACGGACTGTTGGACATCGACAGTGCGGTGTCGCTACTGGCCGTCGATAACCTGACCGCGAATCTCGACAGCTACATCGGCTCGGGCCACAACTATTACGTCTACCATCGAAAGTCCGACGGCAAATTCATGTTTATTCCCTGGGACCCCAACGAGGCGTTTGGAAACTTCAACATGGGGCTGAACATCAACGACCTCCAGCGATTGCCAATCCAGTGGCTGCCTCGCCCGCAGGGCCAGCCCGGTCAGCCTCCGCCGCCGAATGCCATCATGCCACGCCCCCTCGCGCAGCGCCTGTGGGAAGTGCCGGAGTACCGCACGGCTTATCTGAACAAGGTGAAAAGCCTCCTGGAAGGTGCGGCCGAGACGGAACGGCTCCTGGGCCGCATGCACGCCCTCCATGACTTCATCCGGCCCCACGTCGAACGCGAAGCCCGGAGCATGTTCACCGTCGCTCAGTTTGAACGCGCGATGACGGAGAATCAACGTACCGGCGGACCCCCACAACCCGGCCAGCCGCCCATCCCTGCCTTCGACATCCCCGGGTTGGAACCGTTCGTCCGCGCGCGGGCGGCCAGTGTTCTTCAGCAATTGACAACCATGCTGCCGTAGCGGGAAAAAAGGGATGAATAATACCGAATAGGGGTATGGACTATACCTCCTAGGGGGTATCGTGTAGACTGATACCGTGACACGCGCAGTCGTGGCGTTGCTCGCGTCGGGTCTATGGGCCCAGGTGCGCGGGCAAACCCTGTGGCGGGAGCCCGTGGAACTGAGAATGCTCCTCCTGGCGGCTTCGGGAAGCGAGCCGAGTTTTGCGGCCGCCCGGGCGGTGCTCGACCAGATGGGTACCCCTTATGACGCGGTTGTGCTGGGAAAGGGTGATCCACTACCCTCGCTGGAGGAGAGCGGCGTTGGCCGGTATCAGGGGATCATTCTATCGACCGGCAACTTGGGTATCTGCGACCCCGACTGCCGGAGCGCGCTGTCGAAGCAGGGGTGGGATGAGTTGGACCGTTACGCGGTGCGGTACGGCGTGCGTACACTCAGCTACTACACGTTCCCAGAGGCGCGGTACGGACTCGAGGCAGTGGGCAACCTGCCGGCGAGCGCGGCCGAGACGGAAGTGAGGGTGCTGGCGGAGGGAGAGAGTCTCTTCCCGTATTTGCGGACAGAGCGCCCCGTGAAAGTGCGTCATGCGTTCACCTGGCTGGCGAAATTGGCGCGGGAAAGTAAGGAAGCGGCTACCCCGATCCTGAAGATCGGTGAGGACGTGGGAGGCGTCATTTACCGGGCGCCGGACGGGCGAGAGAGTTTGGCCGTGACCATGGATCAATCGCCGGTGCTGGAGCATTCCGCCTTGCTCAGCTATGGTCTCGTGCGGTGGGTGGCGCGAGGTGTGTTCCTGGGGTATCGCCGGGCCTATCTCAATCCGCAGGTGGATGACCTCTTTCTGGCGAACGAGCAGTTCGATGGTACGCAGGAGGCGTGCGTCCCGAAGCAATTGACCCTGACGGCGATTCTGAATCCGAATTCGCCGTGCCCGAGACTCCGGATAGTAGAGACGGACTTGGATTTTCTCGCAGCGTGGCAAGATGAGTGGAACCGCCATCCACAACTGGGCCGGTTGAAAATCTCCCTCGCTTACAACGGGTTTGGGACTAACGAAGCGAATGATCCGCTGGTGTTGGCGGCGCAGCGGTATGCGGACCGGTTCTACTGGATCAACCACACCTACAATCACAAAAACCTGGATTGCTACACCGCGGAAGGCAATGGATGCCGGGGTGCGAATGCGGAGGAGGCAACGGTCGAGATCGTATCGAATCTGAAGCGGGCGGCGGAACTGGGGTTGACGGCGGACCCGCGGAGCGTGGTGACGCCAGGCATCTCCGGGCTGCGGAACCAGGAATTCCTGCGCGCGGCAGCCGATCGAGGCGTGGAATATCTGGTGTCGGACACTTCCCAGCGGGAATACGAGCCACGGCTTCCGAATTCGGCGATCCGATCGCCGTTGGAGCCGCGGATTCTCTTGATACCCAGAAGAGCAACCGGCTTGTTCTACAACGCGTCCAGGCCGGAGGTGGGGGCAGTGGGGTCCGAGACCGACGAGTACAACCTGCTGTTTGGCCCGGCAGGGATCCTGAAGTTGAATGGGCTACCGTTTTTCGAAGTGGATCAGACGTACGACGATATTGTGGAACGGGAGAGCGACACCCTGTTGGCCTGTCTATTGCGCGGCGAGATCTATCCCACCATGTTCCACCAGGGGAACCTGAATCAGCACGCGGCGGGGGCGTCGTTGATGACCGATGTGCTGGATGCGGCGCTCAGGAAGTTTGTGGCGCGCGTGAAACTGCCGGTGGAGAGCCGGACGCAATCGGAGGTTGGGGCGATTTTGGCGGGGCGGCTGAAAACAGCGGAAGTGAAAGTGAAGGCGGTATGGCGTCCGGAACAGGGAGTGAAGCTGGAGACGGACAGTGAAGTAGAGGTCTGGGTGACAGGGGCATGCGGGGAAGAGTGTGAGGAGTATGCCGCCGATAAGCAGTGGAGGCTGCGGTTGAAGGGCGGTGAGCCTGTCACCGCCTGGCCACGGTAAAATCCTCGAGCGGACGGAAGCGGGCGACATGGCCCGGGTGGTTCTTCAAACGGCCGCTTGTGCGGGAATGAGTTCAGCGATGGACTCGACTACGCGGGTAGGGGCAAACGGGTAATGCCGGAGCGTCTCGCGGCTGGCGGAGCCCGTGAGGACGAGGATGCTCTGGAAGCCGAGGTCGGTGGCCCCGCGGATGTCGGTCTCAATCGTGTCGCCCACCATGATCACTTCTTCGGTGGACAGTCCAATGCGCTTGCGGGCCAGGCGCATCATGAACGGGTTGGGCTTGCCGACGTGGTAAGCGGTGCGGCCGGTGGCTGCTTCCAGCAAGGCGACAATCGCTCCACACCCTGGTCTTGGCCCGTTGTCGGTCGGGCACCATGTATCGGAATTCGTCGAAATGAGGTGCGAGCCGTTGGCTATACAACGATGGGCATGCTCGGCCATCTCAAAATTTAACACTCGCCCTTCTCCGACGATGACGTAGTCGGGCGATTCGCGACTGATTGCGTAGTTGACCTCGTTGAGCGCGCTCAACAAGCCCCCTTCGCCGATCACGAACGCCGTCCCATTGGGCTTCTGCCTGCGGACAAATTCCGCCGTGGCCAGCGCGGATGTGTACACGTGTTCCGGGGAAGTTTCGATCCCGAATTTCCGGAGTTTCACGACAACATCAAGTGGAGTATAGGCGGAATTGTTGGTGAGAAAAAGGTAAGGGGTTTCGGATTCCTGCAAAAAACGGAGGAACTCGGCCGCTCCAGGAATGACTTCCGATCCCCGGTAGATTACCCCATCCATATCGATGAGGTAACCGTGCCGGTGACGGTTACTCATGTTGCCATTTTAGCAGGCGTGCGGGAGGCTAAAGATGAACAAGCGATGAAGGTTGCCACGTGGAATGTGAATTCGCTGCGGAAGCGGCTGCCGGCGCTGCTGGACTGGCTGGAGGAGCACGAGCCGGATGTGCTGTGCCTGCAGGAGACGAAGGTGCGGGACGAGGACTTTCCGGGGCTGGCGTTCGCGGGCACGGGGTACCACGTGAGCTACCGCGGAAAGAGCGGATTCAACGGGGTGGCGACGCTGACGCGAACGGTGCCGGAGCGGGTATGGCTCGGGTTTGGGGAGTCTGGCGAAGACGAAGACGACCGGCTGCTGGTGACGCTGACGGCGGAGTTGACGATTGTTAATAGTTATGTGCCGCAGGGGCAGCGGGTGGGGTCGGACAAATACTCTTACAAGCTGCGCTGGCTGGCGCGCATTCGC
>JAEUQD010000493.1 GCA_016789925.1 Bryobacterales bacterium
CGAAGACCGGATTTCAGGGAACCTTCGCCGCGTTTGTCGAGTTCCTGCGCACCGACCCCCGTTTCTACTACACGCGCGCCGAGGACATGATGATGGCGGTCCGTGACTTGTGCAAGCGGATCGACCCGGAACTGCCCCGCCTGTTCGGCCGCCTGCCGCGCACTCCGTATGGCGTACGCGAGATTCCTGCGGCCTCCGCCCCGTCGCAAACATCGGCCCTTTACAACCGTGGCGGCGGAACACGGCCGGGGTGGTTCTCCGTCAACACGTACAAGCTCGAAACCCGGCCCAAGTACGAGATGGAGGCTCTCGCCCTGCATGAAGCGGTGCCGGGTCACCATCTGCAACGGTAATTAGAAAGCGAGATAGATGGGGTCCCCAAGTTTCGCGCGCGTTTTCGCGTCAACGCATTCAGCGAGGGCTGGGGCCTTTATGCGGAAAGCCTCGGGGAGGAATTAGGATTCTATCGCGATCCGTACTCGAAGTTCGGCCAACTCAGCATGGAGATGTGGCGTGCCTGCCGCCTGGTGGTGGACACCGGAATGCACGCCCTGGGCTGGCCCCGCCAGAAAGCCATCGACTTCATGAAAGAAAACACCGGGCTCAGCGAGCATAACATCGTGGCGGAGGTCGACCGCTACATCGACACGCCGGCGCAGGCCCTGTCCTATAAGATCGGCGAACTGAAGTTCAAGGAACTGCGGAAGCTGGCGGAGACCGAGCTGGGTCCGCGCTTCGACATCCGCGTCTTTCACGACGCGGTACTCGCCAACGGTTCCATCCCGCTGGTCGTGTTGGAGGCCGAAGTCCGCCGCTGGATTGCGGAAGTTAAATCAAGGCCCTGAGACTGCCTTCCTATCGACGCTGTAGTCTACTCACTTCCAGGTCGGGCAGCGAATCGATATTGCAGGTGATATCATGCGGATAGGGTGTGTTCGTGCGGCTGGTCTTAGATACCGATATTCTGGTCGCAGCTCTCCGTAGCGATAGTGGAGCCTCCCGGCAGTTGCTCCTGTTGGCTTTTGATCGCAAGATCGAACTGCTTGTGTCGGTGCCACTGATGGTCGAGTACGAAGCTGTGCTGACGCGGACAGACCACCTGGAAGTCAGCGGTCTGTCGGAAAACGACGTGGCTGAAATCCTGGATGCCCTGGCCAGCGTGATAACGCCGGTTCGTCTCCGCTTCCTGTGGCGCCCTAAGCTAACGGATCCAGCCGATGAGATGGTATTGGAGACGGCGATAAACGGAGCCGCCGATATGCTGGTCACATTTAATGTTCGCCATCTGGCCACCGCCGCCGCTGAGTTTGGAATCCGAGTCATGCGGCCGGGCGATACCCTAAAGGAGTACAGGCGAAGATGAGAAAAAGCAACGTCGCCCTGCGCTTGCTGCCTTCCCTCTTGGAAGAAGCCAAGCGGGTCGCACAGACTGAAGGTGTCGCGCTGAATCAGTTGATCAACGTCGCGGTGGCCGAAAAACTCTCGGCGCTGCGAACCGACGACTACTTCCAGGAGCGGGCCGCCCGCGCCAACCTCGGTCGCGCCAAGCGCATCCTGAAGAAGGCGGGCCGCGGCAACAGTCCGCTGCCGGGCGACGAAATCCAGTAACCGGCCCACCAGGACATCGGCGGTCACTACCTGTTTAGGTAGTGACGTGCCCCCCACCGAGTCTCTAGAATTGAGCCGAAGTCCGCCGCTGGATTCTGGAGACAAAACAATGAGATACCTCTTTGCCTTGGTGGTTCTTGCCCTGCCGCTGCCCGCGCAGGAGGCCAATATCGACGAGTTCTTCGACCGCTTCACACGCGAATACGTGCGCGCCGCCCCGCAATTGGCCTCGAACATGCAGATTTTCACTCCTGAAGTGCAGGATCAGCTCGATCGGGAACTCACCCCGGTCACCCGCGAGTTCCGCGAGATGCAGAAGCGGAAAATTCGCAACGGGCTGGCCGAACTGAAACGGTTTGACCGCGCGCGCCTCACCCCGGAGCAACGCGTCTCGGCCGCAATCCTCCAGTGGAACCTCGAAAACCGTCTCCAAGGCGAACCGTTCGAGGATCACGAGTACATGTTCGAACAGGGGATTCGGGGCTACCAGTCCAGCCTGCCCGAATCGCTTTCAAACATGCCTATCCGCAACGCCAAGAACGCGAGCAACTATCTGGCGCGACTGGCGCAGGTCGCGCGGCGGATGGACGAAGCCACCGCCGTGGCTCGCGAGCGGGAACGCAAGGGGATCGTTCCCCCCAAGGTGATCCTCAACTCCACCATCGCCCAGATGCGACGGCTCATCGATCCCGAACCGGCCAAAACGCTTTGGGTCGCCACCTTCGCCGAACGCCTGGGTAAGGTTGCGGCAATCTCCTCTGCCTCGCGCGACGACCTGCTCTCTACCGCGGCCGCCACCGTGGGCGGCTCGATCCACCCCGCCTATCGCCGTGCCATCGCGATGCTCGAATCGCAGTTGCCGAACGCCTCTGAGGCAGTGGGCTTCTCGCGTCTGCCGAATGGGCGCGCAGCCTACAACTACCGGCTGCTCTCTAATACGACAACCAGACTGACCGCCGACGAAATCCACCAGCTTGGCCTTCAGGAAGTGGCACGCATTGAGAAGGAGATTGACCGTCTGCTGGACCGCCTTAGTGAACCGCCCGGTCCGCGCGCCGAACGCCTCCGCCGCGCCCTCGCCCGCCGCCCCGGAGTGCTTCAAGACGAACCCGGCGCGCGGGAGCAACACATCGCCCGCTACGACGAGATCATCCGCGATGCCGAACGCCGCTCCGCGGACCTGTTCGACATGCGCCCGAAAGCGCCGGTTGAAGTGCGCCGCGTTCCGGTGTTCCGTGAGGCGAATTCACCGGCGTACTATACGCCACCCGCGCCCGACGGCTCGCGTCCAGGTATCTTCTGGACGCCCCAACTGGGCCCGACCTTCTACGCCAGCCGCAGTCTCGCCTATCATGAGGCCGTGCCGGGACACCACTTCCAAATCGCCCTCCAGAATGAGAACCAAGGCCTTCCCCTGTTTCGTAAGTTCGGGGTCTTTCGCGGCAATGGCGCTGCGTATGGCGAAGGTTGGGGACTTTACGCGGAGCGCCTCGCCCGCGAGCAGGGCTGGTACAAGGACGACCCCTGGGCCGAACTCGATTCTCTTACCGACTCCGATCTGTTCCGCGCGCGCCGCCTGGTTGTCGACACCGGCCTTCACGCCAAAGGTTGGACCATCGAGCAAGGCGTGGAGTACGGCATCCGCCGTGCCGAAGTCGAACGCTACGTCACCGCCCCCGGCCAAGCCTGCTCATACAAGATCGGTGAACTGAAGATTGTCGAAATGCGCGAGAAGGCCAAGCGGGAACTCGGCGCGGCTTTCTCCCTGAAGGAATTCCATAACACCGTCCTCCGGAACGGATCGATGCCGCTGGACGTTCTGGCAGTGGTGGTGGACGAGTACATAGGGGCCAACAGGAAGTGAAGCAGACGCTTCGAATTGAAAGCGAATCGCTTCGTTCAAGAGATGTGGTTCATCCGCGCGAGCCTGGATTCAAGAAGAGATTCAGTCCCAGATTGTGCGGCGGCGACCGCCGTTGCTTCCTCCCTCATCTCCTGACGAATCTCTTCGATGTGGTCGTAATAGTAGGTCAGCGCCGCGTGCACGTCGCTCAGCCCGAGTCCAGGGTGCTCCGAGACAATTTCGTCTGCCGTCATGCCCATCTGGTCATGCCAGACAGCGATGTCGGAAACGCGAATCCGGTGTCCGGCGATGCAGGGCTTTCCCCCGCAAACTCCAGGCGTTCGTGTGATTCGCTCAGACATGCAATCTGCTCTTCAGCGTATCATCTGCCGGTGGGGCGCCGCGACTGACATTAAGGCGGACCGAAGCCTTTGAGAATCGCTACTCTCGCTGCACTCACGAATCGCCCGAATGCCTGCCTTCAGCGCGCCGGGCCGCTCTTCCACTCTTTCCCAGTCGCCGGGTTTCATCCTCGTTGCCTTCGATGAGCATCTTGTCTCTCGTCGGTTTTCACGGTAAGGCGAATCCGCTGTCTTTCCTCGTGTAGCGGACCACGCGTCCAATGTACGAGGTGAGTTTGTTCCGGTCGCATTCCACCGCGGCCGGAGGAGCGTACCGGCCACGTTGTCCCGGTACAGCGTGGGGGCTCACCAGTAGCACGATGGCGAGCAGGCAGGATTGTCCGGCAGCGGTGGGCATCGTGTCTCTCAGTCTAGCCCTAACCTGGTGACCGCCGGATGGGCGCCACCATGCAATGGTCCGCTAAAGACAGTAATGAACGCCGCGCCGAGCAATCCCCCTCACCTGAGACGGAATGAAACGCTCCTGCCGTCAGCGCCTCGCATGACAATGCCCTAGCGCGGAGTGAACTTGTAGGTGACGTCCGCGAGCAGGGCTTGGGAGTTCGGCCCTCCAGGGCCAACCACCAGTGAAATATAAGCGGGGTCGCCCGGCGGCGCGACCTGGGTGGAATCCCACGTCCAAACGGACTCTTTCCACCCGGTCCACGTGTTCTCGATGCTAGGGCTCACTAATTGCACGTGGTATCCGGCTATCGGCAGGGGCTCTGAACCGAGGTCCCCGGTCATCGACAGAGGCACGACGTTGAACCCAGGAGCGAGAACGTTCGCGGCAACGACGCCCGCCGCCGGGTCGCCGTTGGAAGCCACGACAGCCCACTTGAAGCGCAACTCGACAATGCCGTTTCCGAATCCCGGCACCGGTATTCTGAGCGGCAACACCTGGCCCAATTGACTTTTGATGGCCGGCTCCTGTTGCTCGGAAGATCCAGCCAAGGCGTCGGAACGTACCATGCCGACACTGGGCGCCCCAGGGGGAAGCGGCGCCCCGCCATAGGTCCCAATCGACGACCGCAAAGCTTTCAACATCCGTGCCCACTCGACGGCTTGGCCGATGTTGAGCAAACCAGACCCAATCTGTTGTCCGGCGGCAAGCGGGGTCACTGTGTCCTGAAGCCACGAGCGAACTTCTTTGGGAACGGCCAGGGGCTCGACGCTGAGCAGGAGCGCACCGGCTGCCGCAGCCATCGGACTCGCTATCGATGTCCCTGCCACGTCGCAATAACCGTTCACTGGAGTGCAGAATTGATTCATGTTTGTAATAGACGTAGTCAGGACCGAATTGGCGGGTGCCGCGATGTCCACCCACGGCCCCCAGTTGGAACCGGATGTACTCCCGGACCACCTGACCTCGGGCACAAGCTCTCCAGAGGGCTTTGGTGGCCCCCCAGGCTGAGTACCGCCCACCGCGATGGCCTCCGGACACCATGCCGGAGAATGGCGCCCCGAGGACCAGTCGTTTCCAGCGCCAGCGAACACAACCACTCCAAATTTCTGAGAAGTGCTCTCGACCAGGCGGCACAACAGGTCGGTTGAATCCCAGTCTCTGTACTCACCCGCACTGTAATTGATGATGCGGTAGTCTACTCGGGCCTCCTGGAAGGCTGAAATTGTTGAAGTGTCGGAAAGTATACCGGTGTCGCTTACCTTAAAAACGCCCACTCGCGTGCCCGGAGCAATTCCCGCGATGCCCTTGCCATTGTTTGCTCTGGCAGCAATCAAGCCAGACACGAGGGTGCCGTGACCGTTCTGGTCGTTGTAGTCCGTAGAAGTAGTCTTGAATTCGTTCGTGAAAGCACCCTGAAGGTCTTCGTGCCCCGTAGCGATTCCGGTGTCGATAACCGCAACCCCGGACGAAGAGCCCGTTGTTATTCTCCAGGCAGGCTCCATGTTGATCCTGCGCAAATATTGCGGAACCCCATTAAATACCTGATCTCCATAGCGAGGATCATTTGGCGGGATGGGGTCCATTGGCGCAAGTGCCTGCACCTTGAGAAGGTGCTGATACGATGCGGCCTCGGTGACCGGCCACGACGACACCGTCGTAAGCAGCGCCGCCACTCCCGTAACGGTTCCGGGGTCCGGCGAGAACCTCAGCCGGTAGATACGGTCGGGCGCCAGGTGCGAGAGAACCTGGCAGCCCGTGATGGCGGCGCATTGGGCCATTACTTGAGGTTCGGTAACGCCCGCCTTGGCGATCATCAGGATTTCGTTGGAAACGAAAGACGACAGCCCCTTTGTCAGGGTGATGCCCGTGACAGGAGGGTTTTCTCCAGCCAGGCTGCTGACGCAGACCTCGACGGGCTCGGAGACCGCCGTACCGCTTCTGGCACGATAGGTAAGACACTGTCCAACCGCCAGACCGGCGCTGGAGACGTTGAGCCGGGCCGAGAAACGCCCATCGCCAGAGAACTTGTCGACGCCGAGGCCGTCGTCGGTCATCACCGACGAAGCACCGTTTCCGACCCCCTCGAGCGTAATCGACGCTGGGGTGGAAGAGCGGTCGAGCCAGTTCATGATGACGGTGAAGTCGACGCTGGTGACCACTCCCGGCTTCACCGACGCCGGCCTGGCTGCCGGGACGAAGAACCTTGGAGGGATCGCCCCCGCGGACACCTTCACCCGCACAATGGAAACCGGCTGGTTTACGCCTGCCCCGCCGATCATCGTTGTGATGGTGTAGTCGCCCGCCGTCACGGCGGTGAGAGTTTGGGAGAGGGATTTGGTGACGCGGCTGGACGCGGTGAAAGAAGATCCACCCAAGCTGGAGAGCGTGATGCCCGAACCGGATAGCGTTTGCGTGACGCTGACGGTACGCGCGACGGAGTCGCTGGGTTCGTAGGTGATGTCGGTTCCTAGGGTGTAGGCATCGCCGGTCCGCAGGAAGATCTCCGGTGTCTGCGACACTTTCACGACGGCCGATTCGAGCAGGCAGGACGAACGAGTGCAAGCCAGCCTTGCCAGATTGACGTCATTCGCGGTCACCTGGCGGTCGCCGTCCAGATCGGCGGGGTCTCCGGCATCGACGCGCGAACCGATGAGTGCGGTGATTCCGTCGATATCGGTCTGGTCGACGTCGCCATCGCCGTCCAAATCGCCGGGAAGGACGCCCGGAGTAGATGGGGGCGGCGGCGTGGAAAGTGTCACGCTTTGCAGAGAACTCACGGAATTCCCCGCATTGTCCCGCGCCACCACGGATATCTGGTTGAGTCCGGCGGCGAGGGTGAGGGAGCAGGTGAAGTTCGGGGCCGACAGCATCGCGGGAGCGCCGTTGCAAGTGACGGTTGCGACGCCGGACAGAGCATCGGTGACCGTACCCGGCAGGGTCAGCGCGGCAGTGGTGACCGTGGCGGGTGGCGCAATCAGCGAAAGCAACGGAGGCGTCTTGTCGAGCTTGACCGTGGTGGTGGTCGTGGATGTGTTCCCCGCGACGTTGACTCCGGTTCCGGTGACGGTTTGGCTGGCCGTCTCCGCCGTCACCGCCACCGGGCCGGTACACGAGGCCACGCCGCTGAGCGCGTCGGTGCAGGTGAACGTCACCGTGGTGTTGTCCTTGTTCCAGCCCGCCGCATTGGGCTGGGGACTGATGGCACTGGAAATCGAGGGACCGCTCTGCTGGAGCTTTACCGTGACCGCGGCTGTAGCGGTGTTGCCGGCCTTGTCCTTTGCGGTCCCCGTCACGGTCTGGCCAGCCGTGTCGGACGAGACGGTGACCGGGGGAGTACACGTGTCGATGCCGCTTTGCGCATCCGCGCACGTGAATGTCACGGTAGCAGCGGATTTGTTCCAGCCGGCGGCGTTCGGGGCGGGAGTTATTACGGCGCTGATGGTGGGCGGCGTAGTATCTCCGCCGGGCCCGCCGGAGCCGAACGTGGCGTTGAGCCGGGACGGGCGGTCGACCGCGTCGAAGTAGACACGCAATCCGTCGGCCCGGGCGCGGCCGCCGCAGGATTCGCCGCCGGCGGTAGTGCCCATTCGCGCCTGGATGCGAACGGAGAGCACATCGGAGCGGCCGTTGAAAGAAACGGCGGAGAACGCACCGAAGGGCACTGTCAGGCCCACAGCCATGTTCTCGTTCCAGGCCACGTCCTGAATGCAACGGGTCTCGCCGGTGGCG
>JAEUQD010000494.1 GCA_016789925.1 Bryobacterales bacterium
CGGGGCCGCGGCCGGAACGCAGACGGTCGTACCCACGGGCCTGCAACTGGGTTTGGGTACACGGCCCAGCACCAACGAGGTGATCTTCACGCAAGGGAGTTTTCAGGCGACCGAGAATCCGCTCGACATGGTGATCCAGGGCCGCGGGTTCTTCCAGGTTAGGCGTCCGAGCGGCGAGATGGCTTTTACGCGTGCGGGCAATTTCCACCTGGACCGCGACGGCAACATGGTGACCGCCGACGGCGATCCGCTGGAACCGAACATCACCGTCCCCCCGGAGGCCCAATCGGTGTCCATCGCCCAGGATGGAACCGTGAGTTACTTCCTGCCGGGCCAAACCGCGGCGCAATTGGGCGGTCAGATCCAACTTGCCAACTTTCCGAATCCCGCCGGCTTGAACAGCATCGGGCGCAATCTGTTTGTGCCCACGGACGCTTCGGGTGAGGCGACGCTCGGCAACCCCGGCGGACAGGAAGGGCTGGGGACGGTGCAGCAAGGCTACGTCGAAGCGTCCAACGTCAGTGTGGTGGAAGAGTTTATCAACCTCATCATGAGCCAGCGCGCCTATGAGGCCAACTCCAAGGTGGTCAAGGCGGCCGACGAAATGTATCAGCAGGTCAACCAGTTGACCCGGTAGGTCGCCGATGAAGCTGCTCTGGCTCAGTCTGCTGCCCGTGCTGGGAATCTGCGAGTGCGTCGCCATCGACGGTCCACGCATTCTCGGTCGGCACCTGGCAGCCGCCAGCCCAGAGCTCGCCGGAGTCCCTGCCGAACAGGAGTTCGGGTTCACGCCGGTTCCCGGCCGCATTCGCGTGATCGAACCGCCGGAACTACTGCGTTGGGCGCGCCAGGCGGGACTGTCGATCGTCCCGCGACAGCCGGTGTGCGTAACCCAGCGGACGGAGATGTTGGATGAGGCAAAGATCGTGGCGGCCTTGCGGCAGGCCTTGCAGGATCCTCCCGATCTTCGACTCAGCGTGATCGATTTCTCGAAATGGCCAGTCCCTGGCGGTACGCTGGACTTCCCCACGGCAGCGTCCGGACGCCTGCGTCCGGACCGCAAGGATGGATCGCGGCTATTTCGTGGCGTGGTCCGCTACGGAGACCGGCTAACTCATCCGGTGTGGGCTCGGGTTCAAATCCGGGCGCGGCAGAACGTCGTTGTGGCCCGGCAGGGGCTTGAGGTGGGCCGGCCGATTGAGGCATCCGCCCTCGAGATCCGGGAACACGACGGCTTTCCGCTCGGGGCTGATGTGGCGGCGGCCCTGGAAGCGGTGGCCGGGCGGGCGCCGCGCCGCATGGTGCCGGCCGGCGCCGATATCCTGATCAGTAACTTGACTGAACCCGTCGCCATCCACCGTGGCGACCCGGTGGAGGTCGAAGTGCGGAGCGGGCAGGCGCGGCTGCGCTTCACCGGACAGGCGCAAGCCTCGGCGCGGCCGGGAGAACAGGTTCAGGTCGAGAATCCAACAACCCGCCGGCGCTTCACGGCGCGGGTGGTTGCGCCCGGTAAGGCGGTGCTCACCCTGGGCGGCCCAACGGCCCAGACCAGTCTCGCGAAACAGAGAAATCCATGAAATATTCAATCCTATCTTTTTGTCTTTTGCATTCCGTGGCTCTGGCGGCTGACAAGGTCGCGCCGTCAGCCCTGGACCGGTACATCGAGGAGGCGACGCAACGGGGCATGCTCAGCCAGAGCGGGCCCGGTTCGCTCTACGTGGCCGGCGCCCGCCTGAGCGACATGGGGCGTGATTTGCGTGCCGTCCAGATTGACGATCTGGTCACCGTCGTTGTATCCGACCGTGCCTCGGCCGTTGCGAAAGGGACGACAACCAGTAGCCGCAAATCGAGCGTCGATAGTTCCATCGGGAAATTGGCGGGTCCTTTGCGCGCCACCGGGCCTTGGCCCAACCTCGCGCAACTGGATTCCTCACAGAGCCTTGACGGGCAAGGAGAGACCTCCCGCGAATCCTCCCTGACCACCACGTTGACCGCCCGCGTCACGCACGTGCTACCCAACGGATTCCTGGTGCTCGAAGGGGCTAAGGACGTGCTTGTGAATTCCGAGCGCCAGCAGGTGACCCTTCGCGGGGTTATCCGTTGGAATGACGTCGGCCCCGCCAACACCGTGCGGTCTGATCGTCTGGCGAACCTCGAAATCCACGTCAATGGCAAGGGCGTCGTGGGAGACGCCATCCGTCGGCCCCACTTCCTGTACCGTCTACTGCTTGGTCTGCTGCCGTTCTAAGGAGAACTCATGAGATCCTCTGGGCTCTTGACGCTGTTGACATTGTTCGTGGCCGGCGGTGCCCTCGGCGCGCCGCCGGCTGCCACTGAGCCACCCTCGCGGCTCAAGGAACTGATTGCCGTCGAGGGCGTGCGGGACAACCAACTGATCGGCTATGGCTTAGTGGTTGGCCTCGCGGGCACCGGCGACAAACGGCAGACTGTGTTTCCCACCCAGACCCTCACCAACATGCTCGAACGTATGGGCGTCTCGGTTTCGCCGGCGGCCATCCAGGTGCGAAACACCGCCGCGGTCATGGTCACAGCCAATCTGCCCCCGTTCGCCCAACCCGGCACGCGAATCGACATCAACGTGGCGGCGATGGGCGACTCGACCAACCTCCAGGGTGGGTTGCTGTTGATGACACCCCTGAAGAGTGCGGGTGGTCAGGTATTCGCCGTGGCGCAGGGTCCAGTTGTGACGGGCGGATTTGTGGCCGGCCGGTCGGGCAACAACAGCCAGACAGTGAACCATCCCACCGCCGGGCGCGTGCCGCAAGGGGCGATTGTGGAATTGCAGCCGCCTTCCACGCTCAACGAAAACATGCTTCGGCTGCAGTTGCGCCGTGCCGACCCCACCAACGCCGCGCGCATTGCGGCGGTGATCAATCAGCGGTTCTCGCCCTCCGGGGGGATGATCGCACGGGCCCAGACGCCAGCCTTGGTCCTGGTCGATGTGCCGCCTTCGTTCAAGGAAAGGGCCGTGGAGTTCCTTTCCGTGGTTGAGAACCTGAGAATCTTGAGTGACCGGCCGGCGCGGATCGTGATCAACGAACGGACAGGGACCATCGCGCTGGGTAAGGAGATCCGCCTCTCGCCCGTATCGATTCTCCATGGAGGATTGACGGTGGAGGTGGAGACAGCCTATGACGTGTCGCAGCCCGCGCCTTTTTCGGAAGGACAGACCATGGTCACACCCAAGGTGGGCGTCGGCGTCAAGGAAGAACAGGCAAGGCACGTGAACCTCAAAGAAGGCGCTACCGTCGACGATCTGGTGAAAGGGCTCCAGGCGATTGGCGCCACGGCCCGCGACATTATCGCCATTTTGCAAAACCTGCAATCGGCCGGGGCGCTGGAAGCAGAATTGGAGGTCATCTGATGCAGATCCAATCGCCGGTGGGCTGGGCTCAGATCGCCACTGCATCTCAAGGAAGCTCCGGCACGCAGAAGGATGTCGCCAAAGCGGCCGGCGATTTCGAAGCGCTCCTGATCTCGCAGCTTCTGCGTTCCGCGCGTGGGGTTGGAGATGGCTGGCTCGGGACTGGCGATGATCAATCCGCCTCCTCGCTGCTGGACATGGCGGAAGATCAACTCGCTCAGGCGATGGCGGGTTCGGGAGGCATGGGGCTTGCCCAAATGGTAGTTCGCGGGCTAAACGCGTCGGGCGGTGCAAACATTCGTACGAAAGAATAGCGGAGGGGCCCTGCCTCCACGCCTGAATCGTCCTTAATCTGATACCCTAGCAAGGCTATGCTGCGCATTACCGCTGTTCTCCTTGCGCTGGTCTCCTTGCTGCCGGCCGCTGAAATCGTGATCTCGAAGCCGCTCTCTCCCCCTGCCTGGGCCCTGCTGGAGCGGCAACTCTTGGACGCCAACTCCGCTGCTGGTCAGAAGTATCTCGACAAGTACATCGACGAGCGGGGCTACCTGCTGCATACGCCGCGCTGGGGCACGCTCGACGGTCCCGACGATGCCATCGAAACCTTCTATAACTGGACCCTCATGTACGCCATGGGTGCGGACCAGAACATTCTCAACGGCTACAAGAAGGCCTTGGAAGGCCACCTCCAGCAGTACAAGGAGATGCGGACCACCAAGACCAAGCTCGCCGAAAACGGCGCCTACTATAAAGAGTTCATCACGCAATCCGACTTCTTCCACACCGGTGAGGGCATGCGCGGCTTCATGTTCCTCGGCCTCGCCGACCCCAACGATCCGCGCCTCATCATCCGCATGAAGCGCTTCGCGGGCCTCTACATGAACGAGGACCCCGAAGCTCCCAATTACGACCCCGTCAACAAAGTAATCAAGTCGCTCTGGACCGGCTCAAAGGGTCCGATGATGCACAAGGCCACCACCTACGATTGGGTGGGCGATCCGGTGCCGGGCAGTTTTCATCTCCTTCATGGCCCGAAAGGGCGGGGCCAGTTAGTCGACCTCCTGTCGGTCTACGACAAGATGCTCGCCCACTGCGCCGAGTATCTGGACTCAGTCGGCGACCATCCGTTGAATCTCGCCAGCACCGGACTCGCCACCAATGCCTACATGCTCACCGGCGACCCGAAGTACAAGAACTGGGTGCTTGAGTACGTGAACGCCTGGAAGGCGCGCACCGCAATGACCGGTGGCAACATTCCGACCAACGTGGGCCTGGACGGCAAGCCCGGCGGCGAATACGGTGGCCGCTGGTACAAAGGCACCTACGGTTGGAACTTCACTATTTACGACGGCGAGATCGATCAGATCGCTCATCGCAACACAGTGCAAGCCGGTTCATGGCCCGGCTTCGGCAATGCCTATCTGCTCTCGAAGGGCGACCCCAGCTTTGTGGCAACCCTGCGCAAGCAGATGGATAACATGTACGCCCAGAAGAAAGTGGTCGATGGCAAAACCGTCATCCCGCAGATGTACGGCGACCCCCGCGGCTACAAACAGACTGGCCGTGAAGAGTGGTACCACTTCACGCCCACTTTACATACCAATCGCCTGGCCGAGATCTATCTTTGGTCGATGGACCGCAAAGACATGGAGCGTGTTCCGGCCGAGGGTTGGTTTGCCTATCTCGAAGGCAAGGATCCCAGTTATCCGGAGAAAGCCCTGCGCGCCGATCTCGAGCGCCTCCGCAATGGAGTGCGCCGCCTCGAGGCCGATGACACGACCCCCGACACGCGTTTGGCCGACTACGTCCAGGGCATGAATCCGCTTCAGCACGACGCATTGGCGCAACTGACGACGGGCGCTTATCTCACTGCCCGGATCTGGACGTTCCACGCGCGCGTCCGTTACTTCGATCCGGCCCGCCAGCGCCCCGGTCTGCCGCGGGATGTGGCCGCGTTGGTCGAGAAATTCGATGCCAACTCGACCACGATTAGTCTCGTCAATACCAACCCTGTCGAACCGCGAACCCTCTATCTCCAATCCGGTGGATTCGCCGAACACCAGATCGTCTCCGCCTCGATCAACGGCCAGTCCCTGCCTGTCAACGATTCTGCCGTTCGCGTGAAGTTAGCTCCTGGCGCCGGTGGCCAGATCGTTCTCCAGGTCAAGCGCTACGCCAACGAACCCACGCTGAGGCTGCCCTGGCAAAGGTAAATAACGGAAGAACGGGTTCCCGATGCCGACCATATTCGATCCCCTCGTGGAACTCATTCACTCCCGCACACTGGAGTCGTGGAAGGGCCGCAATGAAGCCGCGCGTGCGACGCTGTTCGGCAGCCGTTACCACAAACGTGCGGAGACTTCCGTGGCGCTCCGTGCTCCGGACATGCGCGGGAGTGATGCGGGCGTCCCCTATGCCGCCTATATCCATCCGTCCAATGCCGATTCAGGTGCTTATGGGGGAATGAGTTTTGTCCTCTTTCCGGCGAAAGATGAGCCCTGCCTGGTTGCCATGGTTGTCGGGACACAGGGCCTCGCGCCTGACGAAGCAATCTTAGGTCGGCCTGGTCATTCCCGGAAAATGCAGGCCATTGCCAGGTGGTTGAACTCTCGATTCGGCACGGGCGAGTTGGTGGCGTGGCCAAAGCAGGATCCCACACGTACAGACATCGATGTTCCCGAATCGATCCGGCGAAGTTGGTCGGCCTACGAAACAGTGTTCAAGCGCTATGGCCGGTATATCTACGTAATGTACAAGCCCACTGTCGATCAGAACGGCACTGCAGCAGGTCTGGCCTCCATGCTCGACGTAATGTTCGAAGAGCGCGGCCACGCTCCACTCAAGAGCTTCGAAGAGGATGCGATCGCGACGCGGTCTGCCTGGTTTTCCCATCTCATGCCTGACACCGACAGCGATCGAGTCCTGGAGACGCTGAGAACACGACGGTTTGTCGTCATCCAGGGCCCGCCTGGAACGGGCAAAACGGAATTGGCACTCGATCCGGCCCACGCGCCTGCAAAGCGCGGATCGGACGAGGTTCCGATCCACAACGACCAGGGTGACCTCGTCGCATACGCCGGCCGATCGATCGATGGAACGGAGCCGAAGTATAAAAATCCTGGCCACTGAATATGGCGGGTACGGTCGTTCTGTCCAGTTCCATCCCAGCACTACCTACGAGAATTTTGTGGGCCATCTTGAGACCACCGTCGGCTGTCTGTGTCATCCCGAGAATCGTGATGGGCCCCTGACGCACCTTGAACTCGACCGAGACGCCGCGGCCGCGCTCACCGTGATAGAGTCCTAACCCGCGCAGAATGGGTTTCCCGTCACTGATAGCGATGTGGCCCGGGCCATCGTGTCCCATTAGAATAAAGTTGCAGACGAAGTCCATGGCATAAAACTCCGTGTACGACCCGCCAGCGCCCAATGCATCCATGATCTTCATCGCCAGACAGGTCTTCAGATCGCCTTCGCCGCTGGCGTGAATGCTGCGGGCCGTCAGCAGTGAGTTTCCAAGGATCAGAACCCTGTTCATCCCGGCCGGGTTGTGCGCGCGGGCTGTCTGGAGCCATTGGGCTTGAGCGTGAGGGCGGCGGCGAGAGTGCTGGGGGGGGACTCGGCAAGCGCTGAACAAAGTAGTGAATGAGAGGTCCGCTGTCGAAGGCGTTTGGAAGCACGCCCGAAGCGTGGGTGCGGATGCAGGTGGCGTACGATCTGGCTGTCGCGCTCTGGCTATTCAGGTAAGGAGAGTGTGTTCACTGAAAAGCGCGAGGGGCGCCGCAAGCTGTCCCGCGGCGGATCGCTGTACCGGATTGAAACCAAGAATCGATCTTGCCCCTACCTTTGGTAGAGGGCATACGAGATGTGCATCTGAGCGTATTCTATTACAGCAGGCGTAACGCTAATGACGCCCGAATTGCCAGACCCCCTCGTGTTGCCCTCCTTGAACGTTGAATGTTTCGGATCCCGGAGCAGATCCCCTCTGAACCTCAATATCGGTCAATACGGTCGATACTTACTTATCAAGCGCCTTTGAGGTTTTGTCTAAGCCAGAGCGTGTCGTTCGACCAGAGGACCACGTGCCCGCCTAGCTGCGCGGTGCCCCGCACGGTCACGCCCACATCAGTGAAATCCACGTCAATGAACGCCGGCTCCCCCTCCGGTACAGTCTTCGTGCCCGGAAATTCCCCCGGGCGGACCTCCTGAGCAAACCTTACCTTCAGTTTGCCAGTATCAACCCCGGCGTTTTGAACCTCAGTGATAGATGCGAAATTCCCATCCTGATCGACATAGGTGCCTCCGAAGAAGTTTCCGAAGACGTTTGCGATGCCAGCCATATGCAGTACTCCAGTCAATTTCTAGAATCTATCCGCTTAGCGGACTACCGCAGTTTAACAGAAAAGATACACTGCGCTTTGTGGAGTCTTGTCCAACACAAGATGAGCCTGAACGACGCGGGCCGGGCCAAGCAGGGGATTGCTCATTCGCATGCACGAGAACGAGAATCCGAGCCTGGAGCAGATCCGGGCTTTTCTGGAGTCCAGCCAGGAGGTGCAGTTTCAGGCCGAAGGACGTGCCGATATTTACGCTTGGGTGGGCCGCGCACTGAAGCAGCAAGACTACGCGAAGCTGAGCCGCGCGGCCAAGGGATTGGTGCGCGGCTACGTGAAGAAGATGACGGGGCTGAGCCTGGCGCAAGTGACGCGGCTGATCGGGCAGTATGCCAAGACGCAATTGGTCACGCCAACCGTGTACCGGCGACACCGGTTTCGGCGCCGCTACACGCTGGCGGACGTGGCCCTGCTGGTGGCGGTCGATCAAGCCCACGGACGGCTGAACGGGCCGGCCACGCGCGCCATTCTGACCAGAGAGTACAAGGTATTCGGGAACCCAGAATATGAACGGTTAGCCAGGATCTCGGTGGGTCAGTTATACAATCTGCGGAACAGTGCGGGATACCGTCGGCAACGAATCGAGTACACCGCCACGCGCCCCACGCCTGTCTCGATTGGCGAGCGGCGCAGACCGGACCCATAGTGGCGGCCGGGCTTTCTGCGGATCGACACAGTGCATCAAGGCGACCAAGACGGAGTCAAGGGTGTGTATCACATCAACGCAGTAGATGAGGTGACGCAATGGCAGGTGGCGGGCGCGGCCTCGTTCATCAGTGAGGCGTGGCTACTGCCGGTTTTGTGGGCGATTCCGGTCCAATTTCCCTTTCTCGTCCGCGGCTTCCACTCCGACAACGGCAGCGAGTTTATCAACCACCGGGTGGCCGGACTGCTGAACAAATGGCTGATCGAACAGACTAAGTCGCGGCCCCGGCATTCCAACGACAACGGCTTAGTGAAGGCTAAGAATGGAGCCATGATTCGCAAGCACATGGGCTATCTCCATATTCAAGCCGAGCATGCCGATGCGATCCATGAGTTCTATCGCGACTATCTCAATCCCTATCTGAACTTTCACCGGCCTTGCGGCCAACCTGAACTCACGACCGATGCCAAGGGCAAGCAGAAGCGCATCTACAAACGCCACGCCACGCCGTGGGAGGTCTTCAGCACTTTGTCCAAAGCCGCGAAGTTCCTGCGACGTGGTCAGACGATGACGGCGCTCAAGGCCGAGGCTCTCCGCTGTAGTGACACCGAGGCAGCCACCCGCATGCAGCAAGCCAAGCACGAATTGTTCCGCCGCTTCTACCCGGAGGCTCGCCCTGCCTAACCAGACGGAGAGGGCCCCTTCGCCTGGCAAGAACCACGGACACCGAATTATGGAAAGGAGCCCTTACTTGGCCTCGGTCATCCCGGCGTCGCCTTCGGGCTCATCTTTCAATTGGAATATGCTGTGGGGACCGCAGTGTGTGGACTGATTGGCATTGCGGACAGCCCGAAGGACTTCTTGACTTCTGGAGGCTCGGCCACACTTACCGCTTTGACGCGGGGCGGCTCGCGCGGGCGAACAGCAGGACGTTTGAGCGGCGGCAGACGCTGGTACCCGAAAAGTTGCCCATCGCGTTTTAGGATCTGGTCCTGTTAACCGCATCGCAAAAATGATGTCAGGGGCGCATTGAGCCAAAATCTAGGCTGGTCTTGGTTTGGAGACGTCGGCTAAAGGAATCCGCAGTAACTTGCCGACGCTACGCAGCAGATTGAGTTGGTGGCCGACGCCGAGCGCGCAGTGATGGGTTGGCCCCTCCTGGCACCAGTGGTTGATGAACTCCGCCGGACCGAGCGGGAACTTGAGCCGGGAATTCGTATTGCCGATGCGCAGGGTCGGTCCGGGAATGGATTCGCCTTCCGCTGCCACCATTTTCAAGTTACCGTCTACTGTCTGTGTCATTCCGAAAATCGTGATCGGACCCTGACGCACCTTGAACTCGACGGAGACACCACGGCCGCGCTTGCCGTGATAAAGCCCCAACCCGCGCAGAATGGGTTTCTCGTCACTGATGGCGATGTGGCCCGGGCCGTCGTGGCCCATCAGAACGAAGTCGTCGACAAAGTCCATCGCATAGAACTCCGTGTACGACCCGCCGGCGCCCAGTGCGTCCATGATCTTCATCGCGAGGCAGGTCTTGAGATCGCCTTCGCCGCTGGCGGGAATGCCGCGGGCCGTCAGCAGTGAATTTCCGAGGATCATGCCGGCCCCGAGCCGCTCGTACTCATTGCCGTCCAGACCCCGGTAGTAGTAAGTAAGTCCGTTGAGTGAGAACGTCTCGACCAGTTTATCCAGGCCCACGGCTACTCGCGCGGCGTAGGCGAACTCTTCCTCCTCGACGGATGCGTCCAGGTGGAAGGCCTCGCGGGCCTCTTGTTTTTTTGCGGCGATTTCAGACTCCGAGACCTGTTTGACCAACCGGTCGAGGTCGCACATTTCGAGTAATTCCACATGGGCCCCGGTTTGGGCTTGCACGGCAGTGAAGTCGGAGTACATGTCGAGCATGCCCGGGTAGGTGTGGCCGAGAAAGCCGATACGGCTTTCCCGGACGGCCACGGCAGCCACCGCGCCCTTGCACCATGCCTCGATCCCTCTCCAGGCCCTTTCGTCGCCGGTGAGGACCCCGGAGACAACGTGAAAGTCCACGCGGGACCGAGCAAAGGCGTTGGCGATTTCCGGGACGCAGCAGGCGGAACAATTGGCCAGCCACTCACCTGTATCGGTGTTTTCGTAGTCGAGGGCGGGCGTGGGTTGAAGATTCAGCACGACGACCGGTGCGCTGGTGCGCTGCACGGCAGGCAGTACCTGGGAGGACGTAGCGTACGTGCCCACATAGCAGAAGATCAAATCGACCGCCTCACGCGCGAACCCGACTCCTGCCTCGCGGGCGCGCTCCGGCGTGTCCACCAGTCCCATTGAGACAACCTCAACGCCGAAAGCACGCAGCCGTGTTTCCACCTGGCGCTGGTAGCCCTCCAGTCGTTGCTTCAAGCCGGGAAACTGCGGCCAGTAGGCGGCCAGTCCGATACCGAAGATGCCCACGCGGGCCTGGGGACCGTTCATCACCTACGATCTTATGATCTTGCGAGGTTCAAAAGCGGGCCACCTGAGGTGGCGAAGCGACCGTGCGTGCCAGACCGAGGTTGTCCCATTCGGTGCTGGCGGCGCTGCCGGTAAAGAGATCGCCTTTCGTATCGCGGGCGAAGAAGTGAAGACGCCCGCCCCAAAGGAAGGGACTGAACTCGGGCATTTCGTGAGACAGCGAAGTCCACGCGCCCGCGGTGAGCGCTGTGGGGCCCAGCGTGAGCGGCATCCAGGCGATGTGCGCCGTGGAATCGTGGATGGCGATGTAGGCGGCGGCATTGGTGTTACCAGCCAGTTGCGGGTCGCTTTTCGCCGCCCCTGGCAGGGCCGTCCAGTTGGCTCCCCAATACACTGAGACGGTTCCGACAGAGTCGCGTGCGGCGACAACTGGTCCGTTCGGACCGGCCGCCACGGAAGGCTTGCCGGCAAACTTCCCACCGAGGTCGCGCCATTCTACCTTGCCCCCCAGCGAATAGGAGGCCAGCGCGATCGCCCCAGCCTTATCCCGTCCTGCCACATAGTACGTGTTGCCAACGGCAGTCACCACGGGGTCCGAAACGAAATTGCCGCCAAACTGAATCCAGGACGAGAAGCCTGGGAAGCCGGAATACGTTTTGGCGAGATAGGCGCCGGCTTTGTTGCGTCCTACCAGCAGCGGCGAGCCGTTGGCATTGATGGCCAGGGCGGGCGAGCCCTCGAAGTCGCCGCCGGCCTTGAGCCAAGGTCCCCAGGTGCGGTCTGTGAGAAAGACTCTGAGCCACAGTGCACCGGCCGGGTCCCGTGTCGTGATAAACGTATTCCCGTAGGCGTTGGTGGCCCCCGCCGGGTCGCCCGCGACCGTTCCTCCACCGGGAAACACCTGGCCGGTGGCGCGATCCAAAACGGCCAACTCGCCGGTGGAATCGCGGAAGAGCACCCGGGGCGAGCGTGGATCGGCGACCTGGACGGTGAACGTGGCGGACGGCTGGGAACCCGTGAGGGCCGTGGCGCGCACGGTGATCGGGGCCGACTCCTGGCCAAGCCGGAGATTGTTCGTGGAGCGGCCGGTGGCATCCGTCAGTGTCGTGGTTTGGGCAAGCGTGGCCCATCCTTCGGTAACGTCCCACTTGACGGTTGCCCCGCCAAGCCCGTTCCCCAACCCGTCGTCGAGCACAACAGCAAGCGGTTGGCCGAGCGTACCGTTTGGACTGGCGGTTTGCTGGTTACCCCCAGCCACACGCAATCGAGTTGCATTCGCAGGGGTCACGTTCAGCACCAGGAACGGTTCGTTGCCGACCGAATAGCCTCCACCGAGCAGCAGGTAGAGCGCGGCTGTGCCGGCTTTCCCCGACACCTTGAGATCGCAGGTGGCCACACCGTTGACATCGGAAAGCACAATGGGCGCCTGCACACACTCGACGACGGGCCCTTCCTCCGGCTTGTTTCGCGTGGTCACGCTCAGGCCGACATTCGCCAGCGGAACTCCGTTGCCCAGCCTGCCGGCGTTGCTGAACTGGTAGCGCACGCCGCCCGGCACGATGTCGCCCGCGGCCGCTGCGATGACCGGCGGATCCCCCGACGGAGACAGGCGCTGGGCGTTGGGGAACGGGTTGGGAAAACCGTCCACCTGGAGCACGATCGTCGTGAAATGAATCGGCGCGGAGACGCCGGCCGCCGAGACCGTGGCTTCAGTCTGGAGAAAGGAATGCCCGAGAGAGATGAAATTCGGGGCCGAGAACGCGTTACTCGATTCGCCGTTCGAGTCGGTGACCGTGACCATGCCGCCGTCTTCCGCGAGGTCTCCCTCCCGCCAGCGCCCGGTAAACGCGCGCAGTGTCCAGACGACCGGCTCGCCGGCCATCGGCTTCCCGTCTGCATCCAGAACGCGAATCACCGTACGCCGTGGATAGACCGAGTCCTCCTTGGGAAACTCTCCTTCGCGGAAGACCTGTCCGTTTCCGTCAAGAACAAGTATCTGGTTGCCGGCAGCGAACGCGCCGTGCACCGCCAGCAAAACGAGGAGTGCCGACCGGTGAAGTCTCACACTCAGGAGATCGGCGCATCCGCTATCCGCCTATATGGGGTTGAAAGCCGAGGAAACAACCTAAGGCGGTCACCTCAGTCCGGCGTGTCAGTCGGCCCGCTCGGCTACATAGAGTTGGGTCCACTGCGTCGCATTCACATTGAAGTACACACGCCGTCCGTCCGGACTGAACACCGGATGAGGATGCGAAACCCGCCACGAAGTCGCGCCCTTCGAGTTATCGAACGTGTGGATCACCGCGTGCTCCCTGCCGTTCGCCGCGCCTATGGCGACTCCCCACCGTCCCTCCGCACTCACCTTCATGTCCGTCGCGAACAGTTGCCCGCTGGGGCTGAACGACGGATGGCTCCCCGGAAACCGCGGCAGTCCGGGCACCGCTTCGATCGTCCCCGCTTCGCTATCGATTACGACCGGACCCACGTTCAAAATCTCCCGCGAGTTCGGATGCCACGCCGGGTGCCCCCAGTTCTTGTGCCCAAACAGAAAGCGCTTCGCGGCAAGGTCGTAGACAAACAGGAGTTGCCGCGTGCTGGCCTTGTCGCTGCGGAAGTCGCCGCCGTCCGGCGCGGCGAGTTTGAAAAACACGCGCTGCCGGTTCGGACTCAATACCGGAAAGTAGATTGAAAACTGGCGGTCCCCATACTGCGACGCGACCAGATCCGGATACGCGTTCCGGACTTCGATCGCCGTCAATACGGTTCGCCGGTCCCCGCTCTCCACGTCCAACAGTTCCAGGTCCCGAAAGGCTTTCGGATCGTAGTGTGGACCATAGATGGGCACGACACCGCCTCGCGGCTGACCCCACGACACCATACGGTCGTGCGCCAGCACGCGTTGCGCCCGTGTTTCGATGTCTACCGCCACCACCACCCAATGCCCGTCGCGATAATCGTGGAACACGACGCGGCGTCCGTTCGAGATCCACTGCTGGCACGCCGACCGATGGGCGTCTTCCGTGGTCACGTCCCGCGCCAGTACCCTCTCCTCACCGGTGGCCCGTTGCAGAATCCGCACCTCACCTTTGTGTCCGTCCGGCGTCGACGACGTATAGTAAACCACCCATCGCCCGTCCGGACTCTCCGGCGACGTATTGAAATAGGAGTGGATGCTATGGCGATCCTGCTGGGGAGATAGCGGACGCACTTTCGCTGCTTTCCACCCGCCTAACTCGCCGGCTGGCGCGAGCATCGCCGCCACCACGATCGCGGCGGCCGATTTCGTAACCGTCATGCCCTTTGCCTCCTCCCGATCCGCTGGCGCTTCGCGACCACCGGCTGACTCTGCACTACCTCCCGGCGGCCCCAAATCATCGAACGCAACTCGCGCCCCGTTCCGAGGATCGAAATGTGGTTCAGCGGGAACTCCAGGTAAACATGCAGCAGGCTCAGGCAGAACAAAAACTTGAAGCCCAGCGCGTAATCGTACATGTAGAGTCCGATGGACCCGATCCAGATTGCCGTGACTGCAATCAGCCGCGGCATGCCCACCTCGTGCCACTTGATGATCGACGTCTTGGAGAACCAGTTCAGGTAGTGATAGGTGTAGGCGAACGCGATAAAGCGCATCACCGTGCGTCCCGTTCCGGAACTGAACACCTGGTCCATGGCTGCGCGAGCCTCGGCCACCGTACGCGGCAATTCCATCCCCAGAATGGCCATGTTCA
>JAEUQD010000564.1 GCA_016789925.1 Bryobacterales bacterium
ACCAGCAATACGACCAGCGTCTGCTCAACCATCTGCCTACACTTTATAATGAGATTTCCAGTTGTCCATTCCAGCTATCTCCGTCATCATGGCCGCCGAAGCGGATTTTCCCACGCGCTTCGGCCATTTTCGTATCTTCGGATTCCGTGCCGGCGAGGAAGAACTGGTCGCGGTCCGCATGGGGGATCTGGCCGGCGCTCCGCCGCTGGTTCGCATTCATTCTCAATGCCTTACCGGTGACGTATTCCATTCCCTGCGCTGCGATTGCCGCGCCCAACTCGAACTTTCGCTCGAATTGATCGCCGAGGAAGGCCGCGGCCTAGTCATTTACGAGAACAAGGAAGGGCGAGGCATCGGCCTGGTGAACAAGATCCGCGCCTATGAGCTGCAGGACCAAGGCCACGACACAGTGGAAGCCAACCAGGCCCTGGGCTTTGAAGCCGATCTGCGCGACTACGAACTTCCTGCCGCCATCCTCCGCCACTTCGGTGTCACCGCGGTCCGCCTTCTCTCCAACAACCCCGAGAAAATCGCGGCGTTGGAGAACGCCGGGATCGAGGTAGTCGAACGCGTTCCGTGTCAGCCCGATGTTGCCAGCGCTTCTCGCTATCTCTCCACGAAGAAAGAGAAGATGGGCCACCTCCTCGAAGGGTTCTAGTGCTCAAGCGGATGCCCAAAAGCCGAAGCGGCGGACGTGGCTCCGCAGTGATCGTTTCTGAGCCTAGTCCGACCATCGAGAAGACAGATATCCGCCGATACCGCCAACCAGTATCCAGAAGATCGCAACGCTCGCAAGCGAGGCCGCCGCGAAATTCCGCATCAGCTCCGGCGGAACCGCATTGTCGCCAACCACGGCCGTCACCCCGACCAGATGGGGCGCTGCCAACACGACCACGCCGGCGATTCTCTGCATCCACTTTCTTCGGGTCATCAGCCACAACGCTGCCGCGGCGCTGAGGACGGCACACGTCCACCACAACTGCCGCGACTGGACATCGGAGACAGGCACACCCGGAGGCATCGGAGGCAAGCCCAGCGACGGCGCCAGATGAAAACACGCAAACGCCGCCAGTCCCCACAGCACCCCATTCTTGATCGTTATTTTTCGACCGCTCAGACCCAGGAAGCCAAACAGAAGGGCCGCAAATCCGATGCCGGTCAGCACGGTCGTCACAACCGTCCAGCCTGTGCGCTCCCGTCCTGTTTCGGGCTTCCACTCGGCGCCATGATGCTCGTCTTCTGTTTCGTAACGCTCAGCCGCCTCGATCAGCGGCACGACCGTGAAGTGCTGGATGGCGGACAGGATCACTCCCGCCAGGGCGCCCGAGCACAAGGTGACCGCGATCAGCCTGCGGAACGTACTCATGGGATCATCAGTGGCAGGGGAAGCCGTTGGCGTGCCGAGTATCGTGCGCGGCGTTGTGAGCGCGCGTAAACGGCGAAAAACCAACCGCGTACACAATCACCAGTCCGAAGATCATCACCAGCACCGCGGGCAGGCGCACGGCCAACCCAAATGTCTGAACTACGCTCGCTTCCCTTGTCGTGGCTATCGCGCTCATGACGTTCTCCTTGCCGAAGTCTAACCGGGCTGGTGGCAGGCGCCGGCCGTGTCCACCAGATAACGTTGGAAGTGACGGCCCGCAAGCGTGGCAGGCGGGTCAATGTAGCTCTGCTCGATCAACATGTTCTCCACGTACCCGTAGATCGCGGCCACATCCTGTACGCTGTTGATCGAGTGGAACCAAATCGACTGCCCCTTGAACTGAAGCATCACTACATTCGCGAGAGGGCATGGCCCAAGACAGCCCGAGATGGTTAGATGAAACCGCCTCCGTATACCCCTTGCCTTCCACTGCCGCTTGAATTCGTCCAGCGGAGAAGCGGGAAAGCCCTTCTCTGTCTGACCGCAGCAACAGCCGTTGCACACGAACAGCTGCCCGTCCTGGATCCGAATTTCTTTCGACTCGCCATCGGCGCGCGTGACCCGATGCAGCGGACTCTGCCGGTACCGATAAGCGATCCGAAATCCCTGACGCAGTTGTACGGGTTTACCATGCGGGGTATGCCGGTAAGCGTCTGCCCACGCCTCTTTCCGTTCATACAGCGAAGCTTCATCCGCCAGCCCTTTGCTCGTAACCAGCTTCTCCAGCGCAGCCAGCCAGTGAAAGTAGTACTCTGAGCCGTCATCCGCCTCGCCGCGTTCCGCCGCATCCGCCAGCTCCGCGGCGAGCGTGTCTGCCCATTCCTTCCAGGTGAAGTAGCCCTCCTCGGACAGCCTCACGGCAAGCGCGAATGCCTGAGCCTGCCACGGCTCGGCGAACACGGGTCCGCCTTCATCGCGCGGCAGATTCTGCAATTCGGGAAAGCATCCGCTCAGATCACGCGAGTTCAAGATAGTCGTCCCACATGTCGATGTAGATCGAATCGCGTGGCGAGGCGGCATCGCCCCATAGCTCGCGAGCCGCAAACTTCACGGAATACACGTGCTGCCGTTTCTCCCCGAGCCCGTGCGCGTTCGTATCGGGAAAGATATGCACTCCGTGGTCGCGGTCAATCCGTCCGACTCTGCCTCGCGCATAACGCGGCAAGCGTGTATGTCCGGTTGGGTTGATGTTGCGCGCACGCACCACCTGCCCAACCTGGAACCGCGGCTTGATCGATGGATCGTCGCGCGACGGAAGATTGCGATTCAGAGCCACGGCAGGAACACGATCCGGAGTCAGCGCGGGCGTCAGTTTAGGGGAGCCAGGTTGCGGCTTGGACGACTCAATCTCCGCGCGCGTCACGGTACCGGTCTTCACGAGCAAAGTCACGAAGCGCGCGAACCACTTCTCGTAATAGCTCATCCGTAGATAGTCCGCAGCCGGAAGCAATTCAATCTCGTGGCGGCCGGTGTCGATGTTCCACTTGCGCCAGGGCCCCATCGCTCGATGCAGCGCGTACACACGAGCCTCCCACCTGCTATGAAACACCGGCTCGTCCTTCTCAGCCACGATGGGACCCATGCCATGCATGCCGCCCATGTCGTGAACGCCATTCATGCCTTCTCGCTCCGTTCTGGTGACTTCGCCTTCGCCACACCGACCATCGAGTCGCGCGTGACCAGCGAAGCAAGCTCTTGCTCCGTCATTTTTTCGGTGCCGGCCGGACGCTCGGGCAGAACCAAATACCGCAGTTCGGCCGTGCTGTCCCAAACCCTGACTTCGACGTCTTCCGCCAGTTCGAGCCCAAACTCCCGCAACACTCCTCGCGGATCGATTACCGCACGCGAACGATATGGCGCCGACTTGTACCAGACCGGTGGTAGTCCGAGCACCGGCCACGGATAGCAGGAGCACAGCGTGCACACCACGAGATTATGCACCTTGGGCGTATTCTCAATCACTACCATGTGGTCGCCTTGGGTGCCGAGGTAGCCAAACTCCGCAATCGCCCGGGGAGCATCCGTCAGCAGCCGCTTCTTATAGTCCGGGTCGACCCAGGCACGGGCCACCACCTGAGCTCCGTTACGAGGGCCGACTTTGTTTTCATACGTGTCTACGAGTGCGTCGAGCGCTGCCGGGTCAACCAGGCCCTTCTCGACCAGCAGCGACTCGAGTGCTTTGACACGCAAAGTCATATCGGAAGGAACCGTCTGGTGCTCATGCGGCTGCTGTGGCTCACCCTGCGGAGTTGCATTACTCGCTGCGGCGCTACTCATACCGGCGACGAACATGCGTCTTGTCGGATCCACTTCGCGATCCTCCCTCTGCCCGAATGCCGGTCAGGATAGCACAAAGAACCTCGATCAGCGGAAGTAGTGAACAGGCGCCGGGTAGCAGACCGGGTAACGGAATCGGGAGACGCCGCTGTGGCGCTGACATGCCGGTTCGGGATGCCCGAGCAATCCACGCTCGCCGGATGTTAGACTGTGCGTCACCATGCAATCTGTACAGAACCGCCGGCGATGGCTGGCCAGCGTGGCGTCTCTGCTCGGAGCGGCTCCGGCCGCGGGGCAAGTGTCCGCTACCAGTTCTTCCTATGTGAATCCGAGAAAAGTGCTGCTGTGGGAGTCGACGCGGAAGGAGTTCCGCGAGGCGATCGAGGGAGGCACGCTGAAAGCCGTGATTGTGCCCACGGGCAGCACGGAGCAGCATAACGAGCACCTGGCGATGATCAACGACACGGCGAGCGTGACGCTGGTGGCCCAACAGGCCGCGCTGTTGCTGCATCCGCAGGTGATGGTGGCGACGCCAGTGGCGGTGGGTATTTCGCCGCACTGGATGGACCGGAAGGGAACGCTGACGCTGAAGAAGGAGACGTTCCTGGCGGTGGTCCACGATATTTGCGAAAGCCTGGTGGCGCACGGGGTGAAGAACATCCTCGTGTTGAACGGACATGGCGGGAATGTGCGGCCGCTGCGGGAAGCCGTGCCGGGGTGGGCCAAGGAGTTTGGGATCAACGTCGCGACGAATTCGTATTGGGACGCCTATAGCCGCGAGATTATCAACAAGAACATGGAAAGCGGGGTCGCGCCGGGACACGCGGCGGAGTTCGAGACGTCGTTCGCGATGGCGGCGTTTCCGGAACGCATCCACTGGGAAGGCGTCGATTACGCGAAGGCGAAGCCGGGCCTCGGGATCAAGGATCCGAAATCCGCCGTGCAGGACGAGCAGTTCGCCAAGGAAGCACGCCTGGCCAGCACGGCGAAGGGCGAAGCGATGATTGATATTGCAGTGAAGTGGACGGCGGAGCGGGTGCGCACGCTGATCCGGGAGGGGAAATAGTGAGGCGTATTCTTTTTCTATTCGTGATGGCGGCCGTGGTGGCAGGCGCGCAATCGAAGCGTCCGGTGATTGGCGTGGGCGGCGTCATGCACGAGACCAATACGTTCAATCCGCAGAAGACGACGGTGGCCGATTTTGAGACGGGGATCGGGGCGGCGGGTGTGCTGCGCGGCGCGGCGGTGCTGAAGTCGGCGGAGAACGGCAGTTCGACGGTGAGCGGGTATCTGGAAGGCGCGGCGAAGTATGGGCTGGAGCTGTACCCGACGCTGACGGCGGGTCCGCAGACGATAGGGACGGTGACCGATCAGGCCTTCAACACGCTGGTGAACGAAATGGTGCAGCGGTTAAAGAGTGGTCCGAAGCTGGATGGGATTCTGCTGGCACTGCACGGAACCATGGTGGCGGAAAGCTATCCGCACGCCGATGCCGAAGTGGTGAAGCGCGTGCGGCAGGCGTTCGGGAAGGACATGCCGATCGTGGTAACGCACGATTTCCATGCCAATGTGTCGGAGGAGATTGTGGCGCTATCGAATGCGCTGGTGACGTATAAAGAGAATCCGCACCTGGACGCGAAGGAGTGCGGGATCAAGGCGGCGTCGATTATCGCGGGCATGGCTCGGGGCAAGGTGCGGCCGACGCAGGCGATCGCCAAGCCGCCGATGCTGTACAACCTGATTTTCCAGAACACGTTTCACGGACCGATGAAGCCGACGGTGGACGAGAGCAAGCGGCTGGAACGGGAG
>JAEUQD010000623.1 GCA_016789925.1 Bryobacterales bacterium
AAGAACCCCGAATTGGTGAAACGGATCCGCGAACAGCGCGACGAATTCACCAAACGGTAGCGTCCAAAAGGCGAAAACAACCTCAAAAGGCAGGTCGAACTCATCCCCGCCACCATGCACCCAGCGATACCTCTGTCCCGGTAGACGGTAGACTGTTCAGGATGAGCTCGCGCGCCCGCATCTGGAGTCCATTTCGGGGACAGTCCTCATTTTTCATGCATGACCGGGACCGACGCCAGTTCCCCGCCATCTGAGTCCAGCGGTGCAAACCGCCCGCGCCTCATGTTTCTCCCCCAAAATGCCACAACCGCGCAATCTCCGCTGGGTCACCGGCCCACCACCCTGAAAATAGGTCGCGCCAAGTCGACAGTACTTGCCACCAGGACATTTTTGTCCGACACTGGCTGGGTGCGAGGGAACGAATTCGTGCGTCGCATCCAGGCTCTCGGCAAACAGAAGGCAATTGAAGTCCGCTGGGTGCCTCACCGCGGAAAGGGAAGCCACGGCCTGCTGTATTTCGGGCCACGTATGACCACCGTTCGCAACCTCAAGGATGAAGTCGATAAGCGGGCGTATCACAAAATGCTCAGCCAACTCGGCTTGAACGAAAGCGATTTGGAGTAGAGGAGTTAACCATGAGGACATTCGCCTACCCGGCAAAGCTCGAGCCCGGAGAAAACCCGGAGGTCCTGATTGTCACCTTTCGGGACGTCCCGGAAGCCATCACCCAGGGCCACGGCGAGAAGGACGCGCTCTGGCAAGCCGCCGACTGCCTGGAAGAGGCGATCGCGGGCCGCATCGCGGATGGCCGTCCGATCCCCAACGCATCGAAGCCGGCGCGAACGGAACGGCTGATCCCCCTGCCCGCGCCGATGGCGGCCAAGGCAGCTCTCTATTTGGCTCTCAAAGACGCCTCCATGAGCAATGTGCAGTTGGCGCGGAAGCTGAATTGCGACGAAAAGGAAGTGCGGCGGATGCTCGACCCGAAGCACTCGACCAAGCTCCCGCGAATCAAGGAAGCGCTCGAAGCGCTCGGCAAGCGCCTTGTGGTCAGCATGGACGAGGCGGCTTAGCCAACGGATGGTTGAACATTACATAATCGCTTAATACTAGTCTTTTCAATAGGTTGCGAAACGAAATCCCGCAACCACCCCTCACTCAAAATGCTGCATTCCCCAACACCCCTCCTTGACACCCCGTGCTACATTCCAGACAGAAGAACCCCGAATTGGTGAAACGGATCCGCGAACAGCGCGACGAATTCACCAAACGGTAGCGTCCAAAAGGCGAAAACAACCTCAAACGGCAGGTCGACCCCGACCCCGCCACCATGTACCCAGCGATACCTCTATGCGTGACCAGCCCCTCGAAAGGTCCGGATCTTCGGCTTGACGTGCCTGACGGCCTGGAATAACATTGTTATTACCATGCGGGCAATGCACCTTAGCATTCGACAGATCGGGAATTCCCACGGAGTCGTCATCCCCAAACCGGTACTTGCGCAACTGGGCCTCGACGCAGAGGCGGGAGTGGAAATGACGATTGAGGATGGCGCACTCGTACTGCGCAGACCTGCGAGACCGGCCCGCACCGGTTGGGCCGAGGCAGCCAGGAGTATCGCGGAAGCTGGCGACGACGAACTCGTGATGGGTGAGTTTGGTAATGCGGAGGATTCGGAGTTGGTCTGGTGATACGCGGAGAGATTTGGCTGGAGAATCTCGATCCCACCGTCGGGAGCGAAATCAGAAAGACACGCCCGTGCGTCGTCGTGTCCCCGGCCGAAATGCACGATCACCTGCGCACGGTACTCGTCGCACCCATGACCACTGCGGGTCGTCCAGCACCGTTTCGGATTGCGGTCAGTCATGGCGGTCGGAAGGGCCTGATCCTTCTCGATCAGGTTCGTGCCGTGGACAAGACCCAGCTGGCGAAAAAGGTGGGTGTAGTCTCGTCAAAGACGCTCACCGCCACGTTAAAGACGCTCCAGGAGGTATTCGCACAATGAGATTCCTCCACTGGGTGCGGCTCCCGATCATAGCCGCCCCAATTTGACCACGTTGACGAGTATGCATGTTCGATACACGATAATGCATATGCGAGCTACGTTGATCATCGACGACAACCTGCTCCAGCGCGCCAGAGAACTCACTGGTATTCAGGAGAAGACCGCCTTGGTTCGGGCCGGACTGGAAGCGCTGATTTGCCGTGAAGTCGGCAAACGACTCGCCGCGCTTGGCGGCACAGATCCGAAGATGCCGAACATTCCGCGACGGCGATCTGCCTGATGGTGCTAGCCGACACGTCCGTCTGGATTGCGCACTTCCGTCACCGCGAGCCAACCCTGGCGGACCTTCTGTCGGAGGGACTCGTGTTGATGCATCCTCTTGTTTCCGGCGAACTGGCGTGCGGCAACCTGAAAGACCGCGCAGCCATCCTGTCCAATCTGCATGTACTGCCTCCGGCCAGGCTGGCATCCAACACGGAAGTCTTGCACCTTATCTGTCGAACTGCCGGTTTTGGACACTTGAACCGAGGCATGGGATCAACGCTGGATTCATCACCAGGCAGAAGCGCTCGTAGACAGGTGATTTTGGCAAACGCTGGGCGACAGGAGTGAGCTTTCAGAGCAGGGTCTCATTCAGTGCCGTGAGCACTTTTCGCAGCCGCTCCGCAAGCACATCATCTACACTCGGAATCACATTAGCCAGTCCGTCAATCACCGCGCGAAAGGCGCGAGAGAGTTCGTCGGTATCGAGTCGCCGGACGAGAGAGTCCTCGAATTGCGCCCTCACTTCGCTCGGCAGCAGGTCGATGTCGCGACCGTTGACAGAAGAAAGTCCGTGGCGAATGCAGGCCAGCGCGAGCGCGTTGTCTCGAACACCGCTGATCATGTATTCCGCCTGCCATAGTTTTCGCCTGGCAATGCAGGTCCGCGCGTGGAGGGCATAAAGCCAGGCGAGGCCAATGATGTCTGCGGGCTGCGGTGGCGAGGCGTGTCGGGGCTCATTCGCCTTTCCGAACATCAAGCGGAATGTTGGCGCCAAGGCGCGAAATTCCGTATCAACAACAAACGCGAGGTCGACCTGGAGCGTATTGGGGAGGAGAAATACCCGGTACGTCCAAGGGCCAGATATCACGTCAAGATGATGCACGGCCCGGTGCCGGTCGTAAATGTGCGCCGTCCAGTCCGCGAGGACGCTGGGGAGACTCGCGGCAGTGTCGACGCCAAATGCGAGGTCAACATCCGACCATTGATCTTCGCGTGAGGCGGCTGCCGAACCCGTGATGGCGGCCCCGGTGATCCGTTGGTCATTGTGGGCCATTTCCAGGAGATTGGAGCGCAGGCAGGCGCGTTCTTCGGGAGTAAACATAGGCATGTCTGCTTGGCCGAATGTTCTCAATCCTATCGCAGTTCTCAGCAGTCTCAAACTCAAAAGCAGCACACATAGCTCGCGGAAAACGCCGAAGCGTTGATCTGGCCCACTCAGCGTTTGATCGCCTGCGGATTCCCGTGATGGCTATCGGCGTTCCGAACTGAGGTCGATCACGATTCCGAACACCTTCCAGGGACCGCGAGACCAAGCATCGCTACTACGCTGTACCAGGAACGTGATGTACTGGTGGAATCATGACGCGACGAACGATAGTTGGCGCCTTGACGGCGGGAACGGCCGCTCTCGGAGCTCCGGCGGGCGAGCGCTACCGCCTGGGCGTGATGGCCGCGATGTATTCGGCGCTCCCCCTCGAAGAGGCCATGGCGCGAATCCGCAAGGCCGGCTACCGCTACATCAGCATTGGTCCGAAGCATGGCGCGGACGTCGTGTTCCAGCCGGAGATGACCAAGGCGGACCGCACGGCGATGCGCCGCCGGATCATCGACGCGGGCGTGGAACCGTTCCTGAGTTTGGGCGGGTTTTCGGGCGATCCGCAAAACGAGGCCGGCCTCAAGAAGTGGCTCGACCACCTCGACCTCTGCGCCGACTTCCAGATTCCCATCATGGTCGGCGGCGGGCCCTGGTACTTCAAGAAATTCCCCACCCTGCCCAAGCGCGATAAGGATTGGATGGTCGAGGTCGGCCGCTATTACGCCGGGCTCGAGAAGGCCGTCCGCCATGCCGAACAGGTGAAAGTGACCATCGCACTGAAGCCACACACGGGCATCACAGCGCGGGCGAAAGACTGCATCGAGGTAATGAAACGGGTCCAGTCCCCGCAATTCCGGATCGCCTGGGACGCGGGCAATGTCTCCTTTTATGAAGGGATCTATCCGGACCCGGATCTCGCGGATCTCGCGCCGCACGTAGCGGCAGTTTGCATCAAAGACCATCTCGGCGGGCGTGCCGAGGCGAACTTCCCCGTGCCCGGTCAAGGCAATATTGACCACGACGAGATGTTCCGGACGCTGTTCGCCGCCGGGTTCAACGGGCCCATGGCCATCGAGCGCGTCGATGGGAAGGATCGCGGCAAGGTGCCGCCCGAAGTGGCCGATGAACGCTTGGCGGCGGCGCACCGCTATCTGGCCCCGCTGCTGGACCGCATCACCGCCGCCTCACGCTAGCCGATGGCCGAATCCGACACCATCGCAATTCTGGCGGAGAAGCCGTCGGTGGCGCGCGACATCGCCCGCGTGCTCGGAGCCAACACCAAAGGCGAAGGCTATCTGCACGGCAACGGCTATGTGGTGACGTGGGCCATCGGGCACCTGGCCGCGCTCGCGATGCCGAACGAGATCAACCCGGCATGGCGCGTCTGGCGGTGGGATCAACTGCCGATGCTGCCGGCGCAATGGCCGCTGGTGGTCTACGAAAAGACCAAGGCTCAGTTTGACGTCGTCCGGAAGATCCTGACGTCGCCGCGCGTAGCCCGCGTTGTGTGCGCGACCGACGCCGGCCGCGAAGGCGAGCTCATCTTCCGCTACATCTACGAGGCCGCTGGCTCGGCCAAACCGGTCAACCGGCTCTGGATCTCATCGTTAACGCCCGAGGCGATTCGCGAGGGCTTCAATAAACTGCGCAGCGGTTCGGACTACGACGGGTTGGCCGACGCGGCGCGCGGGCGCAGTCGGGCCGACTGGCTCGTGGGCATGAACCTGTCCCGCGCCTACACCCTGGCTTTTGGCGAGGACCTCTCCGTCGGCCGCGTACAGACGCCTACGCTCGCCATGCTGGTGGAGCGCGAGTTGGCCATCCGCAATTTCGTTCCCGAAGACTATATCGAGGTCCAGGCCACCTTTCAGCCGCAGGGTAAGACCGAGCAATACCAGGGCACCTGGTTTCGCGAGCGGCCCGCCGACGGGGCCGACAAGGAGTCGCTCCAGAAGTCGATGCGGCTGCCCGCCGACGGCAAAGAGGCCAAGATCATTGTCGAGCGCGGCAAGACCGGCGAAGCGGCGATTGAATCGATCGAAGCGCAAACCCAGCGCACGCCGCCGCCCCTGCTCTACGACCTGACGGAATTGCAGCGCCATGCCAAC
>JAEUQD010000649.1 GCA_016789925.1 Bryobacterales bacterium
ACCGCCCACACCACGCGCATCGTTCTCGAAAGCGCCAACTTCCACCCCGGCAACATCCGCAAATCATCCACCCGCCTCAAGCTCCGCACCGACGCCTCCATGCGGTTCGAGAAATCGCAGGACCCGGTCAACACCACCCGCGGCCTCGCGCGCGCCATCACCCTTCTCCAACTCGTCTCCCCCGGCATTCGTCTGGTCGGCGGTCTTGCCGACACGCACCGCCCTCTCGACCCCGCGCCCGTCATCGATCTCCCCCTGGATTGGCTACGCCGCAAACTCGGCCGCGACGTCCCTACTGGAGAGATTGAGCAGATCCTCCGGTCTCTCCAGTTCGGCGTCCTGCCTGCGTCCAACAACGTTCTCAAGGTCACCGTCCCCTCCTGGCGCGCCACGAAGGACATCTCCATCAAGGACGATCTCGTCGAAGAAGTGGGCCGCATGATCGGCTACACGGCCATCCCCCCGGCATCTCCCCTCCTGCCTGCCGTTCCCCCTCCCGCCAATCCTCAGCGCGAGTACTTCCATTTCCTCCGCCAGACCGCCGCCTCGCAGGGCTTCACCGAGGTCTATAACTACTCGTTCCTCTCCGAAGACCAGGCGCGCGAGCTACACCTCGACCCCGCCGGTCACGTCCGCGTCACCAATCCCATCGCCTCCGACCAGACGCTGTTGCGCACTTCCCTGCTCCCCGGTATCCTGCGCAACATCCGCGACAACGCCCGCCACCTCGACGCCTTCCGCTTCTTCGAAATCGGCTTCGAGATTCACAAGCAGCCCCCGCCCGATCTCCCCGACGAGATTCCCTGTCTCGCCGCCTGCTCTTATTCCAAGAGCGGTGAAGGCGAACCGCAGCTCTACGACCTGCGCCATCTCGTCGATTGCCTCGTGCCCCAGCTCGAAGTTCGCACGACGATCGCCCATCCCTACGAGCATCCTGTCCGGGCTTGGCATCTCTACGCGCATCAGACCGAGGTCGGCCGCATCGCCGAAATCCATCCCTCCTTCGTCAACGGACGCGCCGCCGTCCTCCTCCTCAACCTCCGCGCCGTCGAGGCCCTGCCCAACGTTCCCACCCGCTACCGCCCGCTGCGCCGCTTCCCCACCTCCGACTTCGATCTCTCCGTCCTCGCCCCCCTTACGCAGCCTGTTGGCGAACTGCTCCGGCTCATCCTCGCCGCTCGCGCCACGCACCTGCTCAACGTCTCCTACGTCCGCCACTACACCGGCCATCCCCTGCCCGGCGACCGCAAGAGCGTTTCCTTCCGCGTCACTGTCGGCGCTGACGACCGCACTCTCTCCAACGACGAAATCAACCACGTGCGCGCCGCGCTCATCGGCCACCTCCAGTCTGCCGGCTACGACCTCCGTATATGAAAACCCTTGCCGCGACCGTTTGCTGCCTCTTTCTCGCCGTTCCCGCAGTCCATGCCTGGAACGCCGTCGGCCACCGCGCTGTCGCTGGCCTCGCCTACGACAACTTGACGAAGAAAGCCCGCGCCCGCGTCGACGATCTCATCCGCCGCCACCCCGACTACAATCAGTGGATCCAGGGCGCCCCCGCCGATGCCAAGAAGCGTGCCCGCCACGCCTTCATGAAGGCCGCCGTCTGGTCCGACACCATCAAGGGTGACCCCCGCTTCTACGACGAGGCCCGCCGCGGTATCACTCCCACGCCCACTCTCCCCGGCTTCCCCGACATGAAGCAGCACCGCAACTGGCACTACATCAACGTTGCCTTCTCCACCGACGGTACCCCGCTCCCGAAAGCGCCCCCCACGCCCAACGCCCTCACCCAACTCAACACCATCATTCCCCAACTCGCCTCGCAGGAAGCCGTCTATCTCCTCCCCTGGGTCCTCCACCTTGCCGGCGACGTCCATCAGCCTCTTCACTGCGTCACCCGCTTCAGGAAGGGGCAGAACGATCCCCAAGGCCGCCCCTGGTCCGACTTAGGAGGAAATACCGTCAACGTCGTGGGAGCTTATAACCTCCACGCCTTTTGGGACGACGCTCTCGGCATCGTCGACTCCGACACTTACGTGAACCAACTCATCAAAGTCCTCGCCAAACAACCGAAGGAGAAACCCTCCGTCACCACCCCCGACACCTGGATCCAGGAAGGTTTCCAACTCGCCAAAGACCACGTCTATAGCTTCGGCAACGAAGGCGGGTCGAAAGAAAACCCTATCAGGCTGGACACCAACTACGTCCAGAAGTCCCGCGAACTCTCCCGCCGCCGCGCCGCTCTAGCCGGCCGCCGCTTAGCTGCTGTCCTCAACACACAATTCAACTGATTCCAAAGTCTGGAAGCCTTGCGCTGGGACAGACTCTCCGTCCTCGACCATCCCCGCTAAGTGCAATTCGATAGCCCCTCGCATCAACGCTTCAGTCTGCTCCAGGGTCTCGCCGGCCGCGACGCAGCCGGGAAGATCCGGCACGTATGCGCTGTAGCCCGTGGCGGTTCGTTCGTAAATGACGGCGTATCTCATTTCTTTAACCCAGCCTGATCCGGTATGCTCTTGAAGGTCTTCGGAGCAAGTTCCATCGAGGGATGCCCCGCAATTGTCACTTTACGGGTTTCGTGGAGTGTTTGTAGTGCCGATGACTGCCGACCTGCTTCACCATGCGCCATCCGTCCGACTCTACCAACTTGATCACGTCTCGAATCTTCAATTCGGGCCTCTCAGTTGAATCAACATTCTATCCCTGCAGCCTGCTCGCCAGACGCCGCCAGGATCGATTTCCCCTATCGCTTTGCGCCGATTCTCGCGTCCTGTCCTGGCCTGGCGCACCTGATAAGCGCCGATGAAATATAATCGGACTTATTCGTCTGCGTTTATCGGTGTTCATCAGCGGCCCGATCATGGCGCTTTCAACCCTCGGATAGTGCCAATTCTGAGCGCGGACACCACACTTAGTGCAATTCACAAAAGAAACCTCGCCGCCGTTGCGATAAGCTAATTCGAACACTATGCCTCTGTCCGTGGGCGCCAAACTGGGACCTTACGAGATCCTCGCCCCCATCGGCCAGGGTGGCATGGGCGAAGTCTATCGCGCCCGCGACTCGAAGCTGAACCGCGACGTCGCAATCAAAGTTTTGCCGCCCGCGCTGGCCAATGACGCCGACTACTTAGCCCGCTTTCAGCGTGAAGCACAAACCCTCGCAGCCCTCAACCATCCCAACATCGCCGCCATCTACGGGCTGGAAGGCAACGCGATCGTCATGGAGTTCGTCGAGGGCGAGACGCTCCGTGGACCTCTTCCCATGACCGAGGCACTCGCGATAGCGCGGCAGATCGCCGAAGCGCTGGAAGCGGCGCACGAGAAAGGCATCATCCATCGCGATCTCAAGCCGGCGAACGTCAAGGTGACGTCCGAAGGCGTTGTCAAGGTCCTCGACTTCGGGCTGGCCAAAGCGGTTGAGAGA
>JAEUQD010000747.1 GCA_016789925.1 Bryobacterales bacterium
CGGTTCTGCGTGGTGTCCACCGGAATCGCACCGTCCTGCCCGGTGGCCGTGGCCAGGTCGCCGGCGAACGCCGACTCCACAGTCGACGTGAAGTTCCCGGTTGTCTCGCCCACCGGCATGCCACCGTAGTCGTAGCGATTAGTCCGCGCCACCTCGATGGCGTCGGTGGCTCGCGCGTCGGCGTCGGCCGTTCCGATCAACTGCTGTGCCGCTGCCAGCGCCATCGCGTCGGCGGCTGTCTTCAGTTCACCGCGAATCATGTACAAACGTCCCAGATCGACCGCGAAGCCCATGAAGCCGAACAGTACGGGCACGAGGATCACCAGCATTTGTAGCGTGGTCGCCCCGCGCCGGGCTCGTTTATGGCTTTGGTTCCGCATGGCCTCGTGGACCAACAAACTCCGGCTTCTGTTTGCCCTTCTTTTTGTTCTTTCCGGCGGCCTCCTCGGCACTGCTGGGCAGAAAGGGTTCGATCGGTACAGGCATTTGAATCGTTTCGCCCGCCGGTACCGGCTTCACAAAGCGCGGCGTCACAACAACCAGTAACTCGTCGTTGGCCTTCCGCGTCGACCGGCTCTTAAACAGGTTGCCCAGAATCGGGACATCGCCCAGCCAGGGAATTTTGGAAATCGTCTGCACCACGCGATTGTCCAGCAGTCCCGCCACCGCGAAGCTCTCGCCGTCCTTGAGAATCACTTCCGTTTCCGCCCGGCGTGCCGACACCGCCGGAATCAGGAATCCTTGCAGCGTGACCGCGTTGGAATAATCCAGCGCCGTGACCGACGGCGCGACCTTCAGTTGAATCGCGCCCTGCGGCGTGATCGTCGGCGTGAATCCAAGCTCGACGCCGAACCGCTTGAACTGCACCGTCACCACCGGCGCCGTTGCGCCACCCGTCGTCGTGGCTTGAATGGTAGGGAAGGGAAATTCGCCACCGGCCAGGAAATTCGCTTCCTTCCCTTCGATCACAATCAAGTTCGGCTCGGCCAGAATCTGAAGCAGGTTGCGGGACTGCAACGCGCGGATCGTCGCGCCGATGTTCAGGTCCGGGCGGAAGATGAACAGGTTCAGCAAATCCGAAAAATTGAGCGACGAGTTCTGAAAATCCTGCTGCTGAAACTGGAACTGGGAGAAGCGCGGTCCGGGAAACTGCTGCGTGGTCATCGAGCCGAGCGTCTTGTCGTTCCGCGAAAAGTAATTGAAGCCCAGCTCCGCCAGACTTACCCGGTCTACCGAGGCAAACTTCACCTGGAGCAGAATCTGTTTCGGCTCAGACGGCGGCGGAATCTCAATCAGGTTCACGACCCGCTTGGCGTAGGTCAACGCGAGCGACTCGGCGCGTTTGGACTGCGACGAGTCTTTCACGCTGCCAGTCAGAACCAGCGTCTCCGCGTTTCCCGTCACCACGACGGGCGTGCCGGGCAGCGCGGCGCCAATGTCGCGCCTCAGATCGTCCAGCGTGGTCAGGTCCGGCGTGACCGTGATGCTATAGCCCACCGGCGCCAGGCCAGTCTCCCAAATCACCAGCGTCGCCTTGCCGACTCCTTTGGCATTTATCATTACTTCGCGCGGGCTCACAACGACGGCATCGGCAATCTTGGGCTCGCTGATGGCCACGCGCGTCACGTCGTTGCCGAACTGGAGGAGATGTCCACGACCCAATGTGATAGAGAGGTCGTTGGAGGGCGGGGTTTGCGCTGCCAGCAGCAGGCCGGCGAGAAAGACCAGGGCGCGGATCATTGGAAAATTTCCTGAACGTGCTTTTCGCCGCGGTAGACATCCACGGTAATGCGCGGTTTGGGCGGTTCCTTTGGTTCGGGGGGCTTGGGCGGTTCCTTCGGCTTCACCGCCTCCTCATCCTCCGCGATCAGGTTCGCCCACGCCTTCTTGTCCCGCACCGAGGGCATCTTCGGAAGCTTGCGAGCCCCCGAACGCGCCACTAACATCGGGTCCAGATCCTCCATCGCCGCGGGCTGCCGGTTGGCTTGCGTGGAACGGTCCAGCGGATTGCGCAGCGACAAACTGATGCGTCCCTGGTTCTTGGCCAGTTCCAACCGCTGGGCCTCCTCCGGCGTCACAATCAGGGTCGCCGTGCGCTGCTGCGTGCTGCTCGCCTGGGCGGCCTTCTGCGTGGGATCCACTTGCAGCGTCCGCCCGATCGAGAGTACCTCGACATCTTCCAGGACCGTCACAGTCAAAGCCTCCACCGCCGACCCGGTCCGCGTGTAGAGCACATCCACGCGCGACTGCGGTTGCAGCAGCCCGGCGGCACCCGAAGCATCGGTGAAGGAAATCGAGACGGCCCGCTTGCCCGGTTCAATCACCGCTGCCGCGCCTTCGGCGCCCGAGGTCGACGTTAGCCGCGTGCTCGTTAACGGTTCATTCGCACTGATCGGATGGATGAGCGCCCGGCCCAGAGCTTCCGCGGGGGTGCTCAGCGCCGCCCGTGGCGCATTTTTCGTAAAGACCTCAATCACCTTGAGGTCTTCCTTCCTGAGGCGCGTGCCCGTGGGCAAGTCTCTCACCACCGCCACCACGCGCGTGGTGGCTTCCGTTTTCGGAGCCTTCGTCTTGGCCCACAAAAACCAGGTCAGCAGGGCGGCCGAGATCCAGGCCACGCCGAAGATGGTCAATATCCGGTTTCGGTCCATTTAAGGAGTTCCCTCTTGCAGTGCGGGCGGCGCGGCCAGCAGTACGGCGGTCGAGTCACGATAGGTCTCGCGCCACCCCAGGCGCGGTAGGGCGTCAACCAGGGAATAGCGGACGGGTAGTAGTGCGTGGGTAAACTGCCAGCGGTTCCACTCCTCCCGCCACCCGGGTCGCAACTGCACCATGTCGACATACCGTTTCATAAACGGTAAACCATAGAAGTCGCTGCGGCCATCGAAAAATACCTTGCGCTCCCCACGGAAATGATAAACGAGATAGCCGCCGAACTTGTCGGGCGCAAACAGCCGGGCTTGTTCCGGTAAATGCGCCGCCGCGGCCACCGGGAATTCGTCCGCCGGAAAACCCGTCGCCGAGCCTCGCAGCATGAGAAGGCCGGCCAGCAGGACCACCGGCGCCCAGGCATAACCCCGAAATCCGTACTCCAGCCGCCGCAGGTTCGCGCTATAGCGCAATAAGGATTCCAGCCGCCTATCCTCGCGCAGCCACGCGGTGACTGCGCAATTGGCAAACGGAAGTACCAGCGCGAGTACCGGCAGCGCCCGCGCCGACCGGAGCGCCAGCACGAAAAACAGCGCCAGCACCAAGGCACCGGACCACTGCTTCTTTACGGCGGCCAGCGTCGCCCCCACAGCCCCCAGCGCCACGGTGACAATGATCTGCGCCGCGCCTTCCGCCTGAAAATTGAACGTCTGAAATTCGCCGACCTGTGCCAGCAGCTCACCTGAACTCAGGTATTGATAAATGTGCTGGTGCAATGTCCAACCGTAGGGATTGACCAACGTGGTTGCCGAGCCAACAAGCGCCGCGGCGGCAAACCACTTCGACCACTGCCCGATCGCGAACAGGACGGCCGTAGCCGGTAGCAGAAAGAAACTCGCGTGGAGGTTGGTCCAGACCAGGCTCAATCCCGCCACGACGGCCGCATCCC
>JAEUQD010000807.1 GCA_016789925.1 Bryobacterales bacterium
GGGTGCTGGAGAATTTTCTTCCTACTACGCTCAAAGCGCGCAGGTAACGCTGTTGCTACTGGCTATCACGATCCCCCTCGGCCTGGACCTCTACCTCCCGGTCCCGGAGGCAAATCCGCTCACCGCGGAAAAGATCGAACAAGGACGGCGGTTGTTCTTTGACCGCCGCCTGTCGCACGACAGTTCCACCGCGTGTTCGTCCTGCCACGACCCGGACCGCGCGTTCTCCGATGTTCGCAGTGTGGCGGTCGGCGTGTTCAATCGAAAGGGACGCCGCAATTCTCCCGCGCTGATCAATCGCGGCTATGGGCGGCTGTTCTTCTGGGACGGCCGGGCGACCACTCTCGAAGAGCAGGTGCTCAAGCCGATTGAAGATCCGAATGAAATGGATCTGACGCTGGCGGAGGCCAGTGCGCGCGTGGGTCTTTCCAGGGAAGACAAGGCGCGCGCCCTCGCCAGCTTCGTCCGGTCGATCCTTTCGGAGATTCACCGTTCGACCGCTACATCCACGGCGACCGCGCCGCACTGACGCCCGAGCAACAAGCCGGACTGCAGGTATTCCGTGGGAAGGCCAATTGCACCGCTTGTCATGTGGGTCCCAACTTCACTGACGAGCGTCTGCATAACACCGGTGTCGCATGGCGCGACGGCCGATTCACCGACATGGGGGCAGGTCAGGGCAACTTCAAGACGCCGACGCTTCGGGAAATCGCCCACACCGCCCCTTACATGCACGACGGCAGCCTGGTGACATTGGAAGAAGTGATCGAGTATTACGACCGCGGCGGCAATCCGAGTCCAGGGCTGGATGCGGAGATTCGCCCGCTGCGCCTCACTGCCGGGGAGAAGCAGAGTCTTGCCGCGTTTCTGCGGAGTTTAAACGGGGCAAACTTCTGACCAAACTCTAACCACCGTTGCTCTGGCCGGGGGAAGTTCGTTACAATCCCCAAGCAAAGTCAGAAGTCATTCGGTGGCTGAAGCAGGATGATGAAAAAAGGCCAAAGACCGCTTGCTGACGCGCGCGGCTCAGAAGCGGCTTTTTCATCCAGCCTGTAAGGCAAGGAGAGGATAGCGGTGAAACGATACATTGCGGTTGCGGTGGGAATGATCGGGATTGGGTTCGCGGAGACGCGGTTGCTGGAGAACGCGACGCTGATCGACGGAACGGGGCGTGCGCCGGTTCCGAACTCGGCCGTTCTAATTGTGGACGGGCGGATTAAGTATGCCGGACCGAAGGCGGGGTTGAAGACGCCGCCGCGGCAGAACCTGGAGCGGATTGATCTCAAGGGCAAGTACATCATGCCGGGGATCATGAACATGCACGGGCACCTGGGAAACACGGTGGGCCTGGTGCAGGATCCGAAGAATTTCACCAAGGCGAATTTGAACAAACAGTTGGCAACGTATGCGCGCAACGGGGTGACCTCGGTGGTGAGCATGGGGAGCGACCAGCCGGTGGTGTTCGATGTGCGGGCCGAGCAGCGGACAGCGCGTCCGCGGACGTCGCGGATCTTCACGGCGTACCGCGGGTTCACCGGCAAGGGCGGGTATCCGACGACGGCGATGGGGATGAAGGGTGTGCCATATGAGGTGTCGACCAAGGCCGAGGTGGAGAAGTATGTCAACGAGCTTGCGACGCAGAAAGTGGACTTGGTGAAGATATGGGTGGACGATCACCTGGGGCGCGAGCAGAAGATCTCGATGGAGCTGTGCAAAGCGATTATCGAGAACGCGCATAAGCACAATCTGAAGGTGGCGGCGCACATCTTCTACCTCGACGATGCCAAGAAGCTGGTCTCCTATGGGCTGGACGGGCTGGCGCACAGCGTGCGGGACAAGCCGGTGGACGCTGAATTAATCAACATGATGAAGAGCAAGGGCGCGTGGCAGTTGGCGGCGACGATTACACGCGAAATGTCGATGTTTGTGTATGCGCATCCGGAAAAGCTGCTGGCCGACCCGTTGTTTCTGAGCAATGTGGATAAGGAGGTGGTGGATACGCTGCGGACGCCGGCGTATCAGAAGAAGGCGGGGTCGGACAAGGACTTCGGCAAGTGGCCCGGGTTTGCGGAGACGGCGAAGAAGAACCTGAAGAAGCTGGTGGACTCGGGGGTGAAGTTCTCCTACGGGACGGATACGGGTCCGCCGGCGCGTTTTTCGGGCTACTTCGAGCACTGGGAAATGGAACTGATGGCGGAGTCGGGGTTGACGCCAATGCAGATTGTGGAATCTTTCAGCAAGCATGCGGCGAACTTCCTGGGGGTGTCGAAGGACCTGGGGACCATTGAAGAAGGACACTGGGCCGATCTGGTGGTGCTGCGGAAGAATCCGCTCGAGAACATCCGCAACGCACGCGAGATCGACGCGGTGTATATCGCGGGCAATCACATCCGGTAGGAGGCAAGAGTCATGTTGAACCGCCGTGGGTTTCTGGCCGCGTCGCTGGGAGCGGCGGCTGCGCAGGGAGCAAGCCGGGGGACGTACCGGGTCGGCATCACGACGAATACGCGGGGTGGCTGGGAGAAGGACGTGTTCCGGTCGTTTGAGGAGGCGCACGCGATCGGGTACCGGAATGTCGAGTCGTTCATCCACTACTTC
>JAEUQD010000812.1 GCA_016789925.1 Bryobacterales bacterium
ACATTGGCCCCGCCATGGAGACGGCTGAAAGGATAGGTCTGTTCGATCACCTCGGGTGTGACGGCGGTGTCGGCCTGCATCTCGCCGTCGATGATGAGATCCGGGGCCAGTTTTCGCGCGATCTCCGTGGCCCGCGCCACCTTGTCCGCCAGCGGGTGGCGCGTGGAACCAAAGTTGGAGAACGACAGCATGGCCACCCGCGGTTCAATATCGAACTCACGCACCTTGGCGGCGGCCATGACGGCGATTTGAGCCAATTCGTCGGCCGAAGGTTCAATGTTCACGGTGGCATCGGCGAGGAAATAGATATCGCCCGACTTGGTGATGAGCATGTACATGCCGGCGACACGGCGGCGGCCCTCCACCAGCGGAATTACCTGGAGGGCGGGGCGTATCGTATCGGGATAGTGTTGGGTGAGCCCGGCGATCAGCGCGTCAGCGTCCCCGCAATGCAGCATCATCGCGCCAAACAGCGTCGGGTTGTGACGGAGCATTTCCGCCTCGCTCCTCGTGATTCCCTTGCGCTGGCGCAGATGATACAACTCGCCGATGTAGGCCTCGGTATTCGGAAAGTCGGCGGGATCGACAATCTTCGCCTCGGGTATATCGAGGTGTAGATCGTGGATACGCTGCTCGATGGTGGCGCGGGGACCGATCAGTACCGGATAGGCGATCTTCTCGTCGAGCAGAATCTGGGCCGCCCGCAGAATCTTCGATTCCGAGCCCTCGGGGAATACGACCCGGCAGGGCTTGCGGCGCGCCTTCTGGATCATGAAACGCATCACTTCGTGGGCTTTGCCGAGACGCCGCTCCAGGTCGTTCCGGTACTGTTCGATGTCGACCGGAAACTGGGCGACCCCCGAGTCCATGGCGGCTTGCGCGACGGCCGAGGCCACCCTGATGAGCACACGCGAGTCGAAGGGCTTGGGAATGATGTAATCACGCCCGAATTCCATGCTTTCCACACCGTAGGCCCGGCGCACCGCATCGGGAACGTCTTCGCGCGCCAACTCCGCCAGCGCGCGCGTGGCCGCCAGTTTCATTTCCGAGTTGATGATCGTGGCTCGGACGTCGAGCGCGCCGCGGAAGATAAAGGGGAAGCCCAGGACATTATTCACCTGGTTGGGATAGTCCGACCGCCCGGTCGCCATGATCACGTCAGGCCGGGCTTCGATAGCGTCTTCGTAGCTGATTTCGGGGTCCGGATTCGCCATGGCAAACACGATAGGGTGTGGGGCCATCGGCTTCAGCATCTCTTGGGTCACTGCGCCGGCGGCGGAGAGCCCGATCAACACGTCGGCCCCGACCAGCGCCTCGGCGAGCGTCCGGCAGGGGGTCTCGTTGGCCAGCCGCTCCTTGTACTTGTTCATGTGCTCGGTACGGCCTTGATAGATCACCCCCTTGGTGTCGCAGAGGATGATGTTCTCGCGGCGCACGCCGAGGGCGATATAGTGTTCGGCGCAGGCAATCGCGCTGGCGCCCGCTCCGTTAATCACCAGGCGCACCTTGTCCAGACGCTTGCCGGCGATCTCGCAGGCGTTCAGCAGCGCGGCGCCGGAAATGATGGCGGTACCGTGTTGATCGTCGTGGAACACCGGAATCTTCATCGTGCGCCGCAGTTCTTCTTCAATCTCGAAGCACTCGGGCGCCTTGATGTCTTCCAGGTTGATGCCGCCGAACGTGGGTTCCAGAAGCTGGCACGTGCGAATCACCTCTTTGGGGTCGAGCGTGTCCAGTTCGATATCGAAAACGTCGATGTCGGCAAATCGCTTGAACAGGACTCCTTTCCCTTCCATAACGGGCTTGCCCGCGGCCGGGCCGATGTTGCCCAGTCCCAGCACAGCCGTTCCGTTGGTGACAACGGCGACGAGGTTTCCTTTGGACGTGTATTGGTAAACCGCGTTTGGATCGCGGTGGATCTCCATGCAGGGTACGGCGACTCCAGGAGTGTAGGCGAGCGAAAGATCGCGTTGCGTTTGGCAAGGCTTCGTCGCGACGATGGCCAACTTGCCGGCTGGTTTTGACGAGTGATAGTCGAGAGCGTCTTGTGCGCGGACGGACATATAGCTCCTTGTTAAGCTAGGAAGGAAGTTTAAAGAAACTCATGGCCGCCCCGATTCCACCAACCCTCGATGACCTGGGCGGCCGTCCATTCTCCTTCTACCCTCCTATCATCCATATTGAGCATAACGAATGGATTTTTCAAAAGGGTAACTGGTCTGAAATTCTCGTCAAGAACCCGAAGATGGGTATCGAGGTCTGGATACCGCGCAGCTATCTGGGCGAAATCTCAAAGATCGACGAACCCGTCATGATTGTGGGGTTGCGCAAGGAACTGGAGTACAAGGGCGGCTCCGTGTGGCCCTACACACGGCGTGTGCTGACGATGCCGGGCAAAGCCGTACCTCCGCCAAACCCCTCGGCGGAAGCGGCCCCGCAGCACCCGATTCGTGACAGCCTGCGGCTGAACGAAGGGGCCGAAAGCGGCATTGGACGGATGCTGCTGGGAGTCTTGGCGGTCAGCGTACTCATCGTGGCCGTGGTGGCGGGCTACCTGAATCTGCGCAACACGGGGGGAACGGTCGAGTACGAAGGCATCCTCCAGGCCGATCTCGGGTTCACTGGCGAAACCAACTACTTCGACGTGGTGCGAAAGCTAGGTGCGCCCGAACGGGACCGTTACAAAGCCGAAACAGGCGAGCGCCAGTACCGCTTTCTGATCTACCCCAAGCAGAATCTCGTCGTCGTGTTGATGGGCGTCGAGCGCGGCAAAGAAGTCTACATCGGCGCCAAAGACATGAACGGACGGGTCGTCCATGCCGTTGATCTGCCGGGCGGCAGAAATACGTTTGCCATCCTGCGTTCCTTGGGGCGCGTCCAACAGTAATTCTCTTCTCCGTATTTTCGCCTCGCCCCAAAAAATGCGTTCACAACAAATTGAAATTTATTTTTCCCATCTTTTTATCGGTTTACAAAAACTCACCCGCTGACTTTTTCGACCCACCCTCCATCCTGGGCTCGTTATGACAACCTTTGCCCACTCGTCCCCCTC
>JAEUQD010000816.1 GCA_016789925.1 Bryobacterales bacterium
GAGATGGCCGGCAGACCGCTTCCGCTCAGGGAACGGATGACGCACGTGCTGAGAAGTCTGCGGAGACTGGGTCGCAACAATTTGCGGGTATTCCATGCTCTGCGCACGCTGGCCAGGGCGAAGGCAGCTTATCAGGACGTCAGGTAGTCGAGTAGAGCAAGTCGCGTTGAGGTGGCGCGCCTTTCTCTCACGGCGCGACGAGAACGCATTTCGTTTCGCAAGTGATTGATTCCAATAGCCGATGCTTGTCGAAATCTGTCGAATCGTGATCGGCATCGTCGTTCAGGAACCCATTCGTCTCGCAGGGTCATTAGGCGGCATAGAGGATGGGTGGAGCGTTGACGCCGCAGCAGCGCTTGTACTTCTTGCCGGAGCCGCAGGGGCAGAGGGAGTTGCGGCCAACTTCTAAGGAACACGCGCACAACGGAGCCTGCTTCGCGCGGCGGAAGTCGTTGTTCCTCAGTGATTTGGCGCCGCGCTGCGCGGCCCTGTGCGCTTTTGAAGAACGCGCGCACAACGGAGCCTGCTCCGCGGCCCTGTGCGCTTCCGGGAAGGGGGTGGGATTTCGTTTCGCACTCTGTTGATTTGACAGGGGTTGCGGGTGTTCCGCCGGTTCCGGGGCGGGTTGGGGCGCGGGGCCATTTCGTTTCGCAACACGTTGATATAGCTGGAGATCGTGGAGCGCGCTGACGGCGTGTTCCTCCCCGAAATGGACATCCTGGAGGAGTTGCAGGCGCTGGAGACGCTCGAGTTCGCGGAGGTTGGCTCGGTAGGAGCCCTCGAAGCGGAGGTAGTAGCGCTGGAAGAGGGCGACCTGTTTCTGGCAGCCAGGATCGGCGAGGGGGTCGAGACCGTCGATGCTCTCCATGACCTGGGCTTCCAGTTTCAGGCAGCGCTGCATGTTCCAGGCGGCGTTGACGAGGCGCTGGACGGTGAGGTCCTGGAGGAAGCCGACGGGCTGGAGGGAGTCGAGGAGGTGTTCGCGGAGGGCTTCGTACTCGGGGCGGTCGGCTTCGGTGACGACTGGATGGCGATTGGTCAAGCCATGACGCATGGCATTGCGCGAGGACGCGGCCTAGACTGCGGCCGAGGTGGGTCCAGACTGATTCGGCATGGTGGAAGAATCCCTTCCGTAGAAATGAAAAGGACCAGTGTGTCTCGCCCCTGCTTGGCGGGGGCAAGACACACTGATCCTCTCTGTTTGGGAGAGTATCACGGTTGGTTCCAGGATGTCAAGAGCAAAAGATTCGAATAGCCGAATAATAAGAGATTTTGTTTGGCAGGTGATTGAAAGGATGGGGCTTGGACGCCAACGGCGGCGGGAATGGCCGTGGGGGAGCGGGCCGGGGTGCCGGCGTTGAGAGATTCTATGCCATTCCCGCCGGCCGTTGGCGACCAAGGGTACACTGGTGCCAGCAAAGCAGTGCTCGAACGGAACCTTCATGTCGGACGGTGGTGGATTCTGGTTTTGGCGATGGCTGTTGGCGCTGCACAGCAACCACGCGCGGGCGGGCTCTATCCGGTGGATGACACCTCCCGCGACCATGCGTTCCAAGTGTACGTTCAGCGTCTGCGCTCGGCGGTGACGGCCCGCGACACGAGGTCTTTGCGCAAGCTCACCGACACGGAGGACGTGGTGGTTGGACGAGAGAAGGACGACAAAGGCTGGCGGAAGTTCGTTGCCAAGTGGCGTCCTGACGATCGTGACGACGGGCGGATCTGGACCGCGCTTTCCGACATGCTGGCGGCTGGCTTTGTGCGCGAACACCCAATGCTCTATCTCTCGCCCTATCAGGTGTGGCGCTTCCCCCGTAACCTGGAGCGCGCCGAGCACCTGGTGATTGCGCGCGACAAGGCCATCCTGCGTGCGGCGCCGTCGTTCGATTCGGCATCTGTCGCGACACTGTCATTCGACATCGTGAGGCGAATGGGCGACGCGGTGAAGGGCACAGGCCTCGGCGAGTGGATACCCGTGCGCACATTGGATGGCAAGGCCGGGTTCGTGACGAGTCGCGACGTGGTCAGCCCTGTGGCCCCGCGCGCCCAGTTTGGGTTTCAAGGGGGCCGCTGGTTGTTGATCGCACTGGAGGACGACTGAAAGTAAGACCGCGCGCTAGGCGCCGATTATACTCTTGACCCGGTCCGCCACACGATCTGCTTTGTCTGCGATGTCGTCGTGCGGCATCAATTTCGTGAGCGATTCCAGTTCCGAAGCAAGCCGGTTCATCAGATGCTCGAAGTCGAGGATTGCGTCGTAGGCCGGCTTGTTGGTCGAATACTTACTCGCGGTTTTGTTGAGGTGCGTTCCGGACGCCCCGCAGTCGGCCACCGCCGTCTTTGCGAGCGCGATCACCTTGGCGTGGTCCTTGTTCAGTTTCAATTGATCGCTCAATGCCTTCACCGATTTCTCGGCCGTCGGTAAGGTCTCGCCGACGCCGGTTGCGGCTATTTTGTGTGCCTTCTCTGCCTTCTTCCACTCGGGGTCAGAAAGGCGCTTGGGAAAGGAAAGTGTCATGGGCATAGAAGGTTTGAAATATCACATGGGTCAAATGCGTTGAGCGGAATGCCGCTGCCTGGCCTCTTGCGCGCGCTTTGCATAGACAGCTCTACCGGCCAGAAAGGCGTCGATGGACGCCTGCTGGTCGGAGCGGCTGGCGAACTTCGCTTCGGTCTTCAGCCATTGGATAGCGCGGTCGAGATAGCGGACATAGTACTGCGCATCCTCCCAACTCCTGACCGGCTGGCCGTCGCGAATCACATAGACAGGCGAGGAGTGCGCAAAGACTGTTTCCGGGCGGCGTGTCCCGTAAAGATTCCCGTGCAGAGTACCCTCTTCCACGTGAATCTTCTGGAAAGCCACACCCCGTTTGCGGTACGGGCCAATATCTTCTCGGGCGCGCGCGGCGATCCAGCAACTGTCCTTGAACGGATGTTCCAGGTGAATCTCGGCGTGGTAAGGCCGCCGGCTGGGCGTCGTCTCTCCGATCACTTCGCCATTGGCCACTATCTCCAGGCGGTCGAACGGCAGTTGTGAATCGGCGGTTGCATGGATTGAGATCACCCTTGACCGGCGCGACGCCACCTGCACAGTGGCGCCCGGCTTGTGGCCGTTAACCGTGAGCTTCAATAGCGGGCTGTTCGAGACAAACGTGTTTCCGGCCTTCAGCGCATCGATCCACGCCTGGTAACTGAATTCCCCTTCGATCTGCGCGTAGACTCGGTTTGCGCCCACCGTCACGTAGTTGGTCATCTTATCGGTTCCGGCTGTGGCGGTGAGTCGGAAGCCGCAATTCAGGAACCGGTACCAGAGGTGCAAGCCATCGTTGGGTTCCTGCTCGTTGGTTACCTGTTTCATGAAAACTGGAAAGTCGAGTGGATCCAATACCGAGAGGATCTCCAGCCCGTCCAGTTTCTCCATCGCCACGTCCAATGGGCTCTCGACACCCGGCCAACTCGGGAAATGGGCCCAGGCGACATAGCCCCCCTGCTCGTGTGTGCGGTCGCAGACGTCCAGGTGCAAGGGGAAATGATAGGGCTGAACCGTCTTGACAGGCTCAATGAGCCGCTTCAGATTCAACAAGCACATGTGGCCTAACTGGTGGTTGCGAAACTCCTGGTTGACATAAATCAGCCTGCCCGGTCCAGAGTTACTATTTACCTTTCCTTCAAACTCCGCCTGATCCACCGTGAAGTCTGAAGTCAGGATGTTGGCGACGTTCAAGTCCTCCGCTTCCATCTCCAGGCGGCATGTCTTCGTCGAAATGTGATGAATATGCACATCGCCGCTGTACCAACGCTCACGCGTGGGTGCTGACCATCGCTTGAGAGGAATTGTGAATGACCCGCCGCGCACACCCGCCGGTGTGATCTCCCCCTCGGCAATCGTGTACTCATAGCCCTTGATCACCTGGTAGCGCAGTGGCAGCCAGCGGGGGTCGATTTCAAACGACCCGTTCACGTAGGCGAACCGGCGTTTTTGAAAGCGCACGTCGCCTTCCTGGGCTGTCTCCGTCAATGCCGTGGGGTGCCCTGCCGGGACTATCTCTTCCCCACGGGAATTCACCAGGCGGATGCGGGCGGCGGTACCCTGGCGGGTTCCCGCATCCGTAACCCGGCAAACAATTGGTCGACCGTCAGGCTGTGCTCTCCCGTGTCCGAGGGCGGCGGGCAGTGCGACGCCACCGCGCAGAACTTCTTCGAGGAAACCACGACGGCTCGACGGTTGGTCCATTACTCTACTTCCCTGGTTGCACCTGGCTGAAGAGATCAAGAATAGTGCGTGTAATCTTCACGGATGCTTCGCGCTCCAGAAGGTTTGTACCTAACCACGTCTCATAACCACCCAGGTCAAAGTGCCGAGGCGTAGGTAGATAACCGTAATGGCCATTGGCTAACTCGATAGTAAAGGTTGGGCGAAGCGGACTCAGTTCCTTAATGGTAATTCCGATTTCCGTGAAGACTTCACACGGGATCGCGGAAATGCCCAAACCACCGATGCGAATGGCCTGGAGCTTCAAGTCGGCAAATTCCGGACCGCTGTTCATGTCGATCGCCCACTCTGCATACGCCTTCGCATTCCGCGGCAGTTTGCTCTCGTCGCTTTCCTTCAATGCCGCCTGAGAGAATCGAAGTTGCTCCGGAGTGGGCCGGCGATAGCGTAGCCGCAACTCTTTCTCCGCCATTTTGATGGGGGCGTTGTCGGCGTACTGCATCGTCTTGGCCGCCTGCACTGCGTGATTGGCGAGTTTGCCGGCGACTTCGCCGATGCGCTGGTACGGTTGCGCGCGGGGACGCGGATGCACGAAATCGGTATTGTTGACATCGCCGCTGGTGCCGTTGCTGAGGATGGCCACGAACGAGGAATCACCAGGAGCAAGTTGTTGGGCCACCTGTTTGGCGAACTCACCGAAATAGTCGGCCGATAACTCGGGCCCCGGCACCCCGCCAACATAGTGCAACGAGTAGTTACCCAACAATGCGAGAGGCTTTCCGTCCGCGGTTTGAACGGAGACAATCGAAAACCCCGGATCGGTACCGCCGGCGGGATGAATGAGCAGGTTCGAACCAGGCGGAGGATTCATCCGCGCCTTGTCGGTGGTCTCGCCGAACGGGCTGGGTGGCAGTCCACCTTCGCGCATAAACCAGCGACGGTTGGCCAATTCCTCGGGGACCTGCACCACCGTCCAGCCGATGCGGGCGGGAGTGAGCTTGGAGTTGGCTTGAATAATCGCCTCGGCAGCCTGCGTCACTATGCGCTCGACATAGCGTTCTTCGACCTGGTCGCCCTTCTTGGCGCGCGAAGGCGGCGCGGAATGTGTGTGCGTCGCGGCCATGAGGATCCGGTTCGCCGGAATGCCCGTGCTCTTGGAGGCTAGCGCCTTTGCGCGATCCATTTCCTCGCGCTTGATGATGCAGTTATCCACGAGCGCGATGGCGATCTTCACGCCGCCATCTTCGAGCACCAGTGCCCGGACGTGCAGTGGATCGTGCGCCTTGTTGGCCATGGTCAGCCCGAAGTTGCCAATCACGCGGATGGGCCACTCCTGGGGAGTGATGTCTGCCACCGCGGCGCCGGCTCGAAGCTTTGCTTCGGCTGCCCAGGGCAGAGTCAGGAATGCGAGTAGAAAAAGTGTGTGTTTCATGAAATATCAGAAGCTCTCTATTCTGTCACTATGCGCTGATAGTAGTCGCGGCCGCGCAGGAAGAGGTCGACGACCTCTTTGCGCCGGGTCTCGGTGGAAAACCTGGGCGACGCCTTGACGTCTTCCAAGAGACGGTCAATCCATGCGACCACGAGCCGGGCGTCTTCGGCGAAGGCGATCTTGCGAGCACCCACGCGGCAGTACACGGGGCTGGTATGAGCAAACACCGCCGGGTCGTTCACCACAAGACGGTGACCTTCGCCGGTGACTCGTGCGGCGATCCAACTGCTCTCCGTCACGGTCAGGGTTTCGTTGAGCGTGACTTCCTTGCCGCCTGGCGACGGAGTGGCCTCGGCTGCCACGTTTCCGTTGACAATCAACTCCAGCTTACCCATGGGAACTATGGATTGGGCGCGGGCGCTGACGCGCACTTTGCCGCCCGCCGGTACTGGGAAATCACTTCCCGGACCCTTGCCGTCCACGGTCAGGAACAGCATTGGACCATTGGAGACAAAGGTTCGCCCCGCCTTGTATCCGGCAATCCATTTGGGATACGTCAGCGGTCCATCCATCTGGACGTACACTTTGCCGCCGCCGGAAACCGCGTGGCGCATGACGTCCATCCGCGAATCCGAGCCTGACGAAGCCGAGCACTTGAGTCCGCAGTTGAGCACGCGGTAGTACATCCAACAGGC
>JAEUQD010000849.1 GCA_016789925.1 Bryobacterales bacterium
ACTCGGGTTGTTCACCAGTTGAAAAAGCGGCCTCGGCTCACCTCCAAACGTGCCCATGCTACATCAACCGGCACACCGTCGCGATATTTTCATCCTCGTGGGTGGCCCCGGGCCATGCATGGTTTGACATCTGATAATCGATCATGATACTCTTCCAAACAGAGAGGACTAGTGTGTCTTGCCTCCGCAAAATGGGGCGAGACACCCTGGTCCTCTTTCACTTTTTGGAAAAGGATTTTGACAATGCCGAACCAAACAGGTCCGAACACGCCCGAAGGCAAAGCCGCGTCGTCGCGCAATGCCACCCGTCACGGGCTCACCAGCATGAAGCCGGTCGTTACTGAAACCGACCGCCCCGAGTTCGAGGCCCTCGAGGCTCATCTCCGCTTCTCCCTCGCCCCCTCCGGCTTCCTCCAGGAACTCACCTGTCGCCGCATCCTTGTCTCCGCCTGGAACATGCAGCGCGTCCTCAAACTCGAGAACGCCCTGCTCGAAAACTCCCTCGGCGAGGACCCTCTCAGTAATCCCGACACCGAAAAGCAGGCCGCGCTCTATCAGCGCTACTATGCGCGGTTCGAAAGCAGCTACCGGGCCAACTTGCGCGAGATGGAGCGCCTCCAGCGCCTCCAATTGGCCTCCGATATCCACTTTAACGACATGGGGACCCCCCTCGGCGCGCTCCACGATGTCCAAATCATGCAACGGGCTCAACGGGATGCGAAACGAAATGCCAAACAGCAGGCCAATGAAGAAGATTTCGACGCTTCCCTCATCGCCGAGGTCCAAGGACCCCGATTTTCTGAAACGGATCCGCGAACAGCACGGCCAAGCCACCAAACGGTAGCGATCAAACGGCGAAAACAGTCCTAAAAGGCAGGTCGACCCCGACCCCGCCGCCATGTACCCAGCGATACCTCTGTCTCGATCGAGCCGAATCGACTAAATCAACCCCGCCAGCTTCCGCTTCCCACTGATTTCCGTCAGTTGCCTGGCTCCTGGAAGGTTCCCGTCAGTGCTCCTGCGCTATCCTGAAAGGAACCCATGGCGACAGTCACGGCAAACCCCTCTATCGAGCAGTTACAGACGACCTGCAAGACAATCCGGCGGCACATCGTCGAGATGATTCACGCGGCCAAGTCCGGGCATCCCGGCGGTTCTCTGTCCGCCGTCGAGATTCTGGTTTCGCTCTATTTCGGCGGGCACATGCGCCACGATGTGAGCAACCCGGTTTGGCCCGAGCGCGACCGCTTCATCCTGTCTAAGGGACATGCATGTCCAGCGCTCTATGCTGTCCTCGCGGAGGCCGGCTACACCCCCGTCGACCAGTTGCTTACGCTGCGGCAGATGGGCTCCATTTACCAGGGCCACCCCGACCGCCGGTTCATCCCGCTGCTCGAGGCCTCCACTGGTTCGCTTGGCCTTGGCTTGTCGCTCGTGCTCGGGATGGGCTTGGCCGCCCGGCTCGACCAGTCGCCGTCACGCTCCTACGTCGTGCTCGGTGACGGTGAGATCCAGGAAGGCCAGATTTGGGAAGCCGCCATGTTCGGCGCATTCCACAAGCTTGATAACGTTTGCGCGATTGTCGATTACAACCGGATCCAGTTGGACGGGTTCGTCAAGGACATCATGGAAGTGGAGCCGTTGGCCGACAAATGGCGAGCCTTCGGCTGGCACGTGATTGAACTCGATGGCCACGACCTCGGCGCGCTCGCGGCGGCGTGGGAAGAAGCCAAGGCAACCAAGGGCAAGCCAACGGTTTTGATTGCCCACACAGTGAAGGGTAAAGGCGTAAGTTTTATGGAGAACAATCCGAAGTTTCACGGTGTGGCGCCTACGACCGCTGAACTGGAAGTGGCGCTGAAGGAGCTTGCCTGAAATGACGAATTTCGAACTCAAGATGGGGCCGGCCACCCGTGAGGCGTTTGGTAAGGCCCTGGTGGAATTAGGTCATGAAAGCAAGGATGTGGTTGTCTGCGACGCGGATTTGTCGAAGTCTACCTACACAGCACTCTTTGCCAAGGAGTTTCCCGACAGGTTTTTCTCCTGCGGCATTGCCGAAGCCAACATGGTTGCCATCGGGGCGGGGCTGGCCTCCGCCGGCAAGATCGCCTTCGTCTCTTCGTTTTCCTGTTTTGTGCTGAACAAGGGCTTTGAGCAGTTGCGGGTCACCGCGGCATATCCGCAGGTCCCCCTGAAGGTCGTGGGCACTCACTCCGGTATCTCGATTGGTGAGGACGGCCCCTCGCAGATGAGTGTCGAAGACCTGGCGCTGGCCTGTTCGCTGCCCGGATTCGCTGTCATGGACCCCGCCGATGAGCCGGCGATGAAGGCCTTGGTCAAGGCGTCGGCCGCCTACCCGGGCAGCGTCTTTCTACGCGCCGGGCGGGCCAAGGCGCCACTCATCTATGCCGCTGATCAGAAGTTTGAAATCGGCAAGGCGATTGA
>JAEUQD010000905.1 GCA_016789925.1 Bryobacterales bacterium
CCGGACACGACCGGCTTGCGGAACGAGATCATCATTCAGCGCTCGCACAATGATGAGAGCAAAGCCGGCGGATCGCGGGGATACATGCGGAGCCTGCTTGTCGCGGGCACGAAACTTGTCGAGGTGGAGACGCGCGAGGAACTGGAAGGCGCGATCGGGCCGCGGACTCTGATGCTGCATTTCGTGAACTACTGCGCCCCGTTTTCCACGATCTCGCGTGAGGATTGGGCAGGGATCGCGAGAAAGTATAAGATCCCGTCCATGCTCGATGCCGCGGCGGATTTCCCACCCCGCGCGCGCGTGGGCGAGTATTTGAAGCTGTACGATCTGGTGGCCGTCAGCGGGGGGAAGGGTCTGCTCGGGCCGCAGTGCGCCGGGATGCTTCTCGGGCGGAAGGACCTGGTGAAGGCGGCGGCGATGAACATGTGCCCGAACGTCTTCACGGTCGGCCGCGGTTTCAAAGTGGGCAAGGAAGAGGTTGCCGGCATGGTTGCCGCGGTCGAGCGGTTCTACAAGATCGACGAAGAGGCGCAGACGCGGGAGTGGCAGCGGCGCGTGGAGGAGATTCAGAAAGCGCTGGCGCGCTTCAAGGGGATTCGAACAGAGATTCGCACACCAGAGATCGCGAATGTTTACCCCACGCTCTATGTGAGTTGGAGCATCGCCGAACTGGGTTTCGATTGCTCGAAATTAGGCCACAAGCCCGTTCCACACGATCCGGCGATGGTGATCGGCGGCGGCGAGCCCGGCATCGCCGTGCAGACACGGAGCGACGGATCGGGGTTCAGCGTGAATTCCTTCAACTTACAACCCGGGGAATCGACGGTGGTTGCCCGGAGGCTGCGGCAGGTGTTCGAGCGCGCGATTCGCGACGGTGCGGCCAAGGGCTAGCCATCCAGGAGCGCCTTTCCAAGAAGATCGACAATCGCCGCGGCCTCGTCCTCTTTGAGATCACCGAAGAAGCTTTGCGCCATCTTGTTTCTGAGCTTTGCGATTTCGGCGACGGTCTTGCGACCCTTCGGTGTCATTTGAACGAGGTTGGCCCTTTTGTCGGCGTCATCCTTGCGCCTGAGGATATAGCCGTCGTGTTCCAGGCGCTGCAGGGCGCGCACGGCATTGCTCCGGTCGACGGAAAGGCGAATGGAGAGCGCATCCTGGGCGGCGACACCGTTTTGGCGATGGAGCAGTGTCAGCAACCGCGCTTCGGTATGATTGAGCCCCAAGACGGAGAAGCACCGGTCGGCGGTCTGGCGCCGCCGGCGGGCAAGTTCGCCGATCAAATCGAAAAGGGCGAGGAAGCTATTGGCTGTTGACATCAAGCGTCTCCTGCGAGATATTATATGTGTGCGCACGCACACAAATCCTATTTGTAAGGATAATCGAAAATGGACACCAAAGCAATCAGCGAGGTTCTCGGCGAGAGGTTTGACGTGGCGGCAGGAGATGGCTCGCGCGCATTGAAGGAACTTGGATTACCGGCGGACGCGGCGACTCTGGACGTCGGCACCGGTAGCGGAAACTTCGCGATCTATCTCGCGTCGCAAGGCTATCGGGTGATCACGGGCGAGCCGAGCACGGACACGTCACAATACGCCGGCCGAGACTGGGCGTTGAATGCAGAGAAGGCAGGTGTACTGGATCGCATCCGGTTTGAGGCGTTCGATGCGAGCAAGCTGCCGTTCGAGGCGGGAGCATTCGACGCGGTCTTTTTCTTTGGCGTTCTTCATCACATCGACGAAGGCGTGCGAAGCGAGGTTTTCCGTGAAGCCTTGCGGGTGTTGAAGGAGAACGGAGCGGTTGTCTTCTTCGAACCTCGAACGGAAATGCTGGAGAGGGTCAGGGTGGACGATCCAGGTCACCCGCCCGCGGCGAACCCGTCGAACTATCTACACGACCAGAACGTTAGGGAACAGCGGATCGAAGGGGCGCTCATGGATATCTTTCTCTACAGGAAAAGTGCTTAAGCCATATCGAGTCCGCTGAGGCGGCCGGTGCTGCTGGCGAAGGAATCCGTTTCCAGGCCCATGCGCTGCATCATGCTGACGAAAAGGTTGCAGAGCGGAGCGTTGTTGTCGCGTTTGAAGGCGATGTGCTGGCCGTGCTTGAATCCGCCGCCGGCGAGCAGGATGGGCAGGTTCGTGTTGTCGTGGATGTTGGCGTCGCCCATGCTGCTGCCGTAGAGGACCATGGTGCGGTCAAGCAGCCGCTCGCCTCCCTCTTTCCTGGCGGCCAGGTTTGAAAAGACATTGTGGAGGAGTTGCATCTGACGGAGGTCGACCTGTTCGAGTTGTTTGACCTTCACTTCGCCCTGGCCATGGTGAGTGAGGCCGTGATAGGTCTCGGTGGTGCTCTCGTTTTCCTTCAGCTTGAAGACGGGGGTGAAAAAGGCGTCGGCCATCAGCGTCACGATGCGCGTGGAATCGGACTCGAACGCGAGTTGCGCCATGGAGAGCATGAGCTCGAACTTCTCAAAGAAGAGCTTCTTGTCCTGGATGTCGGCGGGTGGCGGCTGCGTGGGGGTTGGCTTGGGCTTCATCTCCCAGGCGCGCGCGTCTTGCAGGCGCGTTTCCACTTCGCGGACGGATGTGACGTACTGATCGAGGCGAGCTTTGTCGTTGACGCCGAGTTCGCGACTGAAGCGCGTGGTCTCGTCGAGGAGCGTATCGAGGATGCTGCCGCGGCTTTGGAGGCGATGGATCTGACGGGCGACGGCTTCGCGGTCGCCTTGCACGAACATGCGTGCGTAGAGGTTGGGCGCGCTGTCTTCGGCAGGGAGGAGAACGCCATCGCGGGTCCAGGACAAGCTGCGGTTGCCTTTGTCGATGTTCACGCCGAGATTCAAGGTGGGGAAGCGCGTTACCTGGCCGAGCTTTTCGGCGATGAACTGGTCGAGCGAGATGGAGTTGCGGAAGCCGCTCTTGAAGGCTCCGCGCGCCGCCTGCCGCGCCGCACGTTCCTGCGAGGCTCGGGAGCGACGCTTGCCCTGCC
>JAEUQD010000933.1 GCA_016789925.1 Bryobacterales bacterium
GTTGGAAGAAATCGGAACCCACTTCCGCGTGACCATATCAAATGCGAGGGTTGGCCGGCCCCACGTGGACGAGAAGGACCGGAACATCCTGGCTATGTTCAGGGACGGACGCGCGCGGTCCACCGCGGAAGTGGCGAAGCGTATCGGACTTTCCGAGCGCGCCACACTGACGCGGCTGAAATCCCTGACCGAGCGCGGTATGCTTGCCGAAATCGGCACGGGTCCGCACGACCCCAAGCGGCAGTACGTGCTGAGATGATTAACGGCGGATGAGGGGGACTGACAGAACGCACCCCTCTGCGCCGCACCCATACACCGAGAAGAATTCAGGGCTATCGCTCGCTCAGGGGATCATATGAACGAAATGAGGGGAACCGAAAGGATGGTTCTTGCAGACGTGGGAAACGAGGCCGGTATCGGGGAGGCCATCACGCAGCCGAATCGATTCGCGAGACGGTTACCTTCACGCGATAGCCGAGTCCGCTCAGGAGCCGGATGAGCAGATCGCTCGAGACATTATCGAGATTGCCGTTCAGGATGGCGGTGACTCTGGTTCTGGAGGAGCCAGCGCGTTGCGCCACCTCGGCATGGGTCAGCGACTCGTCCCGCACAATCTGCCGGAGTTTCTTGAGGAGAGCGTGCTGGACCTGCCACTCGTGCGACTCAGATCCACTGAGCCCCAATGTTCGGGCCAATGCTTCCGGGGTCCCGGCCACCACGGCCTTAGTCTTGTTCATCGAGCATCTCCTTCCATCGACGCCGCCCTGCTTGGATCTCGGCCGGCGGGGTTTGCCTGGTCTTCTTCGCGAAGGCATGAAATACCAGGATGCCTTCGGCGCTCGCCGTGAAATAGAACGCGCGAAACTGTCTGTCTTCGCCATGCAGACGGAGTTCCGAAACACCGGGTGCAATGGATGGCATCGGCCTGGAGAGCGGCATTCCCGGCTGTTCGCCAGCCTGCAACAGGTACAGCGCCTTGCCGAGCCGGTCGCGGACATCGCGCGGGAACGTCCGAATCGCGTCACGGGCTTTCGGATGGAATAAAACCGGCCGCAAGAACCGAGTGTATCAAAACCGGGACATGGTGGCTCAGTTTTCGGCCAGGCGGTCACGATTGGCGAGCGGGATTCCATGGCGGACTCCGGCGGATTTGGGATGCTCACTGGAGCAGAGAGGGGAGAACTGCGGGCGGTCCGGGTGCTTTCCGGCGAGATTGGGGCGGGAAGCGTTGTGGTTATCCGCATTGTTGCGCATTGTCGGACCCCGTTATAGGAGAAGTGGCATAGGGACGCATCAGGCGGGCGGACGCCAGTCGGCTTCTCGACCGTAAACTCTACGGCTGGCGCGGTACTTCGGGACGAGTCCGCAGTTCTGGATCAATCTCCAGTCGAACTCCGATCTGGGGGTGGCTCAGGATGCGGTGGGGCGGCGGATCGTGGAGGAGATCAAGCCGCATCGGGCGGCATAGACATGGGTGAGGGGGCAGTGCGCATGGCTCTGCGCCGCGTCCAGACCGCGAGCGATACCCGCTGCGACCCTGTGGTCGCGGCTCGGAACCTCGCTCGTCTACATCGCTAGGGAACACGCGCACAACCTAAGCTCGCTCCGCGCGCCGAGTCGCCGAGCGTCACTTGAGTGCGCGCCGAGAGGCAGGTATCGTGGTGCAATGATCTCCCGCCGCGCCTTCGCCCCGGTATTGGCCGCGCCGCTCTTTGCGCAACGCCGGCCTCGCAACATCCTGCTGATGATCGCGGACGACCTGGGATTGCACACGGGCGTCTACGGCGACTCGAACGCAGACACGCCACACCTGGACCGGCTGGCGGCGGAGGGGGTCCGATTCAGCCACGCGTTTTGCACGACGGCGTCGTGTTCGGCCAGCCGCAGCGTGATTCTGTCGGGGTTGCAGAATCATGGCAACGGCCACTACGGGCACGCGCACGCCGAGCACAATTTGCGGTATTTGCCGGGGGTGCAGTCGACGCC
>JAEUQD010000858.1 GCA_016789925.1 Bryobacterales bacterium
TCACCTCTAGGAAGTTCCCACCACTACTGTATCCACTTCAGAATTGCTTTGCAAAGCGAGCGCCCGCGCCGTGCGGGCGGCCCAATCCGCTCCGGCCAGAACGACCATTGAGGCGAGAAACGCCCACAAAACAATCGTTACTGAATAGACGAACGGGCCGTACTCGCGCTCCAATTTGATGCGCAAAAACGGCCAGACCAACAGGTTCAAGTATTTGAGTACTTCGAGCAGCACGCCGACCATGATCGAGACGGGGATCAGCGATCGTAGACTGACATGACCGTTCGGCAGGAGCCAGTAGACGAGCACCAGGGCGAGAATCGACACCGGAACCGCAGCCATCTTGAACAGCGCGAGGTTGGTCCAGAGCGTGAGATGGGCGCCGGCGAAGCCCAGTTGCCGCCACAGTTCCTGGTTGAGTGCCGTGAGCAACATCGAGATCAAGGCCAGGCCGCCACAAGTGAAGATCAGCCCCAGGCTCACTAACTGGTTCCGGAAAAAGCTGCGATTCTTTCCGATGCCCCATGCGCGGTTGAGCGCCACTTCCAGTGGCTCGAAAATTCCGTTCGCAGTAAACAACAACAGCAGGAGCGACGTGATCTGGAGCGGACCGCCCATCAGCGACGCTTTCAGATTCCGCTCGATGAATTCGCCGATCTGGCCCGGATAATAGTCTTTGAGCGCGACGTAGATCGCCTGTTCGGCCGATTCCCAGCCCAGCACATGGCGGCAAAACGAGACCATCACCAATAGAAACGGATAGAACGACAACAGGACATTGGCCGCCATCGAGAACGCATAGACGTGTACCTCGGTTTCCATCAGATACCGGATGGTGGGACGGTAGTGACTCACGGGCCGGGCGCTCTCGGGCTCGCCGGCGAGGGTAAACAGGTGCACAGCGCTACTTCCAGGTTACCTTGTTCCCACCAGGCTGATACGATGGAAGAACACTCTAGGACCTCATATGTTTGGTGTTGCCCGGAAGTTTGTCGGCCATGTCATGCCCGCCGTTCTCAAACCCATGCGTGTGCTTTGGAATGAGCTGATCGGGTTCGTTTTTGTCATCTTCGCGATCGTTGGAGGCTCCTCGGCCTACCGCAACCTCGCCAATACGCAAGACCCCGACAGCCTCGGCCGCGGCATGGTGGGCGCTCTGTTTGGCACCATCATGCTGGGGTTTGGCCTCCACTCGTTTGTGCGCGCCCGCAAGATCCGCCGATCTTAAGAAGTTCCGGCGGTCTGCACCCGCACCAGCCGCAGATTCACCGGTTCGCTTCTTGGACTGGTCGCCCGGCACAACCGCGATTTGAGCCGCTCGAAGTCGGTTTCCGTCATCCCCGCCGACTCGAGCGCCGCCGCCAAAGGCTCACCCTTCAGGTAGTAGCTCTCCAGCACCTGTCGATCTCTGGCGCTGAAATGCCGCAGCGCGGTCTCGATCAACGCCGCCTGCTTGCGCATGTGCAGTTTTTCGGAAACTCCCTGCACGGTCGGCCCCACCGGTTCCAACCTGCGGGTTCCCTGGTGGCGTGCGATCACTCCGCGCACGAAATGCACCAGATCCCTCGGCTCGGCGATCCAGCCTCGCCGTAGCTCCTCCACGGCGCCGGCCATCGCTTCGTCCACGAGTCCCTCAATTCCAATCGGCCCCAAATATCGCCGGAACAACAGGCGGATCCCCCGCCGGTATGCACTGGAGAAATCCACCGTGGCGGTAGGATCCCCGGCCCGCACTCTCGCCGCCAGCCGGTTCCAAAGCCGGTGCTGGCTGTCTGGATCGTCCCTCGGCTCCGCGGCGGGGTCCGGCTGCGTTACTGTGGACGGTTCGGCCACCCCCTCAGGCATAGTGGCCTTTCGATCACGACGCTTCATTGTCCCTCCTGCAATGGGTGGCACGGTTTTCAGTGGGCGGCAGGTTTCGCCTCACTTGACGTGTCAGACCCTTGCGCTGTTCTGGACTTGGCTAGGTATGTAGTGTCGGGAAGATTACAAAATTCGCAGGCGAAAATCGGCTTTCTACAAAATGTGCCGCCAGTACTATCGTCATCACCCGCTCACGAGGCGAACCGCCCCAACCGGGGCAGGTATACAGAACGCAATCCGTCCACAAATGCTTGCGTCTGTTCCACAGAAATAGCGCAGCGGCTACACAACAGGAAATGATCTTCAAAATGGTGCGCTCCGCACTCTGGCATCTGCTTCAGGCAGTAAGCTTCCGCCATCTCTTCAGACTGAAATGAACACACGCCGGTTGAACGCATGGCTGGGGGTTTTCATCATGAAGCGCTTACGCGCTGCACTACTACTAAAGTGCGAACTCCAGCCAGGAAATATCTGGAAAAATGTACAACCGGGACTATTTGCTCGAGTGGCGGGCTTCGTCCAGAACCTGCGCCGCACGGGCCGGATTGAATACTCCGCAGGAACAAAATCGTTGCATGTAGGTGGCCGCTTCTTCCGGGCTCCGCCGGCCTTCCTTCACCCAGTCGATCATCTTCTTGGCCAACGAGGATGCCACCATGCCGTGTCCGCACATGGTCATCAACGTGAGGACTTGCGTGTTGGGCAGTTTCTCGGTCTTTCCCTCAAACCCCAGCGAGTAGCCCACACTGTGCCGGTGGAAACCCGCCGCTTCACAGATTTCATCCGCGCCTTCCACGGCCGTTGAAATATTGATCGATAGTCCGAGGTCCGCCTCGCGAACTTTCTTCATGAACTCGATTGCCTTCTGCTTGTCGTCAAACACGGCAGCCGCGGTGGTGATGTGGGTCATACCATCAATCACCTTACGGAAGTCCGGCGTCACATCCCGGTTCCAGTGCTGCGTCGGGTTCATTTCGTAACAGGGCCGCAACGATCCCCCATTCCGCGCGTCGCCCAAATTCACCGGGTCAAACGGTACCGCCATCTCCAGGAATTTCTTCAGCTTCGGCAGTGCCCCCTCGTCGTTCTTTCCCCGGCAGGCAATGGCGAAAACGATAATGTCGTTGTTGAAACTCTCGGCGCTTCCATACCGGTGCAAAGTGTTCGTCATGGCTCCTCCTATCGCGCTGCCACTGTTTCCGCCTGCGGCATCACCTGTTCAATCTTGTTGGTAATCCGTCCCAAGCCGGTGTTCGTCTTTGCCCGCTGCGGGTGGTAACCCAACCGCTCCAGAATAGGCAGCACAACCGGATCGTCGCCATTCTCATCGCAGCGAACACCGACACCCAGTACGACGACCGTGTCCACTTCCTTCTCCACTTCCCACACCAGGCGGATCACCTCTTCGCAGCGCTCAACCGGGACCTTGATCTCGACGATCGCCGACATGATCTTTTCGCTGAGAATGTCGTCGCGGATCTCGCCGGTTTCCGGATTCTTCAACAAGGTGGTGATCGGGTTGCGCGCCTCGAAGTGCACCTTGGCCGCAGCCAGGCGGCGGGTCATCTTGTCGATGTCGTAGAACCGGACACCGACGCCGGGCCGCCCGAATTCGATGGTGAAGCCGACCTCGCCCATCTTCACGCGCCCGCTGACATCGTTGGTCTTGACTTCTTCGGTTCCGCGGCCCTCGACGCCGGTGGACTCGTGCGGTACGCGCGGATCGGAGAAGGCGCGGCGCACCACGCGCGGCCATACCAGGTCTTCCGGGGCAAAAGCGGAGGTGGGGCAGACGTCCGGTTCGGGGTCGAACCGCAAGCGCATCATTTGAAAGATCCTGCGCATCGTCCGCACCATGACGGGGTTCAGCTTCTCCTTGCTCAGGCCGTTGTAGCAGGCGTAGCACTCGACGCATTCGTCGCGATCGACGGTCGCCCGTTTGATGGCCGGATCGATGTAGATGGCGCCCATGGGGCACACATAGGTGCAGTTACCACATGCGACACATTTGTGAGGATCAATTCGCATTCGTCGTTACCCCTCGATTGGCTTTGCTTGTGCAGTCGGAAAGATCTTTCGGGTGGCGTCGATCCGCAGAAACAAAAGCGCGGCGACAACGCACAGGGCCGCGGCAAGCAGGAAAGGCACATCCCAGCCATACGCCTTGACCAAATAGGCGATCAAGACTGGCGCGATCATTCCCCCTAGGTTACCGCACGTGTTCATCACCGCCGATACCGAGCCGGCGAAATCCGCGCCTATGTCGAGCGGGATAGCCCAGGAGACGCCGATGGTGAGTTCCAGCGCGAACACGCCCAAGCAGGTATAGGCCACACAGAGTTTGGGATCGGGAGTGAGTGTGGCCGGGATGATGCCGGCGGCGGCCAGCAGGAATCCGAACATGGCCACGCCGCGCCGTGCCATTTTCAGGTTGCCGGTACGGTGAGCCAGAAAGTCGGAGGCCAGGCCACCCAACAAACAGCCGAGCACACCGGCCAGCAACGGCAAACTGGCATAGATCCCCATCTGCTTGAGGCTCATCCCCCGATGTTCGTACAGATAGGTGGGAAACCAGACCAGATAGACCGTGATGCAATAGCCGTAGAAGAAGTACATGCCCGACAGGCGGAATAGCGTGGAACTGGAAAGAATCGCACGCCAGGGCACGTCGGTCGATTTGCGGGAGCGCGGCCCCCCCATCGAGTTGTGGATCAAATTGAGTTCCGCCGCATTGACCCCGCGATGCTCGTCGGGCGTGTCGCGATAGTAGAGGAACCACAGCAGCGCCCAGCCCAGGCCCAGCAACCCGAACGAGAGGAAGGCATAGCGCCACCCCCACTGGGTCATGATCCAGACCACCAACACAGGGGTGACCGCCGCGCCCAAGCGCGAGCCGGCGTGGGTAATGCCCTGCGCATAGGCCCGTTCGGTGGGCAGCATCCAACGGGAGAGCGACCGAGTAGCGGTGGGGAACGCGCCCGCTTCCCCCACCCCGAAAAAGAACCGGAATGTCGCCATCGATCCCGCGTTCCACGACAGCGCCGTGAGAGAGGTGAAGATGCTCCACCACGTGACGATCAGACTCAAGGCCCGCCGCGGACCGATCTTGTCGCCCAACCATCCACCCGGAATCTGAAACAGCGAA
>JAEUQD010000948.1 GCA_016789925.1 Bryobacterales bacterium
CTTCGGCGGGTTGCTTGCCTTGGCCACTCAGTTCGGCGTTCTTCCGTTCCGAATCGACCCGCGTGAGCACGTCGCCGACCTTCAGACCGCTGTCTCCAGGGTTGAGAACCTTGATTTCATCCGTGAGCACGCCGCTGATAATCCGGCGGTAGGGGCTCTCGATAAAACCGTATTCGTTGATGCGCGCAAAACACGACAACGAGGAAATCAGACCGATGTTCGGACCTTCCGGCGTTTCGATCGGGCAGATGCGTCCGTAGTGCGTCGTGTGGACGTCGCGAACTTCGAAGCCCGCGCGCTCTCGCGACAGCCCGCCTGGTCCAAGGGCCGAGAGTCGCCGCTTGTGAGTGATCTCCGAAAGCGGGTTCGTCTGGTCCATGAACTGCGAAAGTTGGCTGGAGCCGAAGAACTCGCGGATGGCGGCCATGACCGGCTTGGCATTCACCAGGTCATGCGGCATGGCTGTCGACATCTCCTGGTAGACCGACATCTTCTCTTTGATGGCCCGTTCCATCCGGACGAGACCGATGCGGAACTGGTTCTCCAGCAGTTCGCCCACGGCGCGGACCCGGCGGTTACCCAGGTGGTCAATGTCGTCGACGCGATAGGCGGAGTCGGGCTGCCCGGCGTGCTTGCGGAGCTTGAGCAGATACGAGATGACCTTGATGAAGTCGGCCTGATCCAGCGTCCGGCGGTCGAGCGGGGTAGCGTCGGCCTTGTCGTGGATCTTGATGTTGAACTTCATCCGCCCGACGCGCGAGAAGTCGTACTTCCGCGGATCGAAGAACATGCCCTGGAACAGGGCCGTAGCCGTGTCGAGGGTGGGCGGATCGCCGGGGCGGAGCTTGCGGTAGATTTCGAGAAGGCCGTCGTTCTGCGCCTTCACCGCATCCTTCTTCAACGTGGCCGAAATGACGTTGCCGACATCGTCGGATTCCGGGAAGAACAGTTCAAACGACGGGATCTCGGCCTCGAGCATCCGGCTGATGATGGCCGGCGTGATTTCCTGGTTTGCCTCGATCAGAACCTCACCGGTCGACATGTCGACGACATCGCTGGCGACGTAGCCGCCTTCGAGGTCGTTGGGGGATACTTCGACCTGTTCAACGGCGTTCTTCACCAGATCGCGGTAAACCGAGTTGGTGATCTTGCGGCCTTGCGTGACGACGGTGTGGTCGCCTTTGTTGATGGCGTGCGAGAGTTTGCGGCCAATCAGGCTTTCCGACAACTTCCAGAAGAGCTTGGAATCCTTGAGCGTGACTTCGGAAATGCGGTAGAAGCCCCGGATGATCTCGGAGTCCGACTTGAGACCCAGGGCACGCAGGAAAACGGTGCCGTAGAACTTGCGTTTCCGGTCGATACGGACGTACAGGAGATTCTTACTGTCGTATTCGAACTCGACCCACGAACCGCGGTACGGGATGATCTTGCCGAGGAAGTAGCCTTGCGCCGCGACACGCTCGAAGAAGACGCCGGGAGACCGGTGCAACTGCGAAACAATGACGCGTTCGGTGCCGTTAATGATGAATGTTCCGTTGTCGGTCATCAACGGAATTTCTCCGAAAAAGACTTCCTGCTCCTTGATATCCCGGACCGATTTGACGCCTGTTTCGGGATCCTTATCGTACACGGTCAATCTGATCGTGACCTTCAGCGGCGCCGCATAGGTCATGCCGCGCTCTTCGCACTCCGGAACGTCGTATTTCAATTGCAGGCCGACGGGATCGCCGCAGCGGTTGCAAAACGTCACGATGTTCTTATTAAAGGTGCCGCACTTGTGGCAAAGAACTTCGCCGGCATGGAAAGGATCGGTCTTGATCGAGGCACCGCAGGCCCGGCAAGTCGACCGAAGGTGGTGAAGACCCTTGAGGGACCCGCACTTGCACTCCCAGTTGCCGATGGAATAGTCAACGAAATCCAGTTGAGACAGCCCGCGGAAGTCGGTGATCGGGAAAACGGAGTTGAAGACGCTCTGCAAGCCGATGTCTTCGCGTTCGTTCGGCAGCAGATCCATTTGCAGGAACCGCTCGTAGGACTTCTTCTGGACCTCGATGAGGTTGGGGATGGGGATCGAGGTTTGAATTCGGGAAAAGTCAACGCGCTCGCGGGTTACGCTATTCGAAGGGTTCTGCATTCTCCACTCCTAAGGAAAAGTCCGAGGCGGGAAAGTCGGGGTCCCGCGACGAACACAAGTCGGCCGGCTGCCATGAACGCAGCGCGGGAGACGGATCACCAAACACCGGAACGCCACACAGAAGGTAAGGCTGCGGACGGACCGTAAGAGAAAGGAAGGAAGGAAGTCGCTCGGCCGCTGGGAAACGGCACACTTCGGGCTAGGGCGGGGACCAAGACTAAAGCCCCGGGGACAGACACACTGCCTCCGGGTGTTCCAAAAACGAGAATCACGTTTGCAAGATCCGAGTGTCGACTCCGGCCGAAATCATTCTCAGTGTAACAAATCCAATGCCAGAGGGTCAAAAGCGCACAAGGAGGCCGGGCAGGCTCCATTGTGCGAGTGTCCCTCAGAAGAAGACGCCAAGGCAGCCGTCTGGAACGGCGCGGGCGAGCGCCCTGGGGCGCCCTGCCCGGCCGCCGGACAAAGCGAAACCAAGAACGGCAGGAAACTATTTGACTTCGACAGTGGCGCCTGCGTCGACGAACTTCTTCTTGATCGCCTCGGCTTCGTCCTTGTTGACACCTTCCTTGACGGGCTTGGGGGCGCTGTCCACCAGGTCCTTGGCTTCTTTCAAGCCGAGGCTGGTGACTTCGCGCACGACCTTGATCACGTTGATCTTGTTGGCGCCGACTCCGGTGAGGACCACCGCGAATTCGGTTTTCTCTTCGACGGGGGCCGCCGCGGCCGCTCCGCCACCTGCACCCGGGGCCGCCACGGCCACGGCCGCGGCCGCCGCCGAGACGCCGAGGCGCTCTTCGAGCAATTTCACGAGCTGGCTGGCTTCCAGCAGCGTCAGGCCTTGAATCTGATCAGCAATTGCGTTGATGTCCGCCATGTCTGTATATACTCCCTAATTAAACTCGCATCCGCGAAACAGGAGAGCGGGGCGACCACTCTTCCGGCGCGAAACTACGCGGAAAACTTGTTCTCTTTCACACCCTGGTCGACGACCACGGCAAGATTGCGCCCAACGCCATTCATGGCCGTGACCAGCCGCTGCGCCGGAGCGTTAATGCAGTAAAGAAGCTTTGCAAAGATCTCCTCTTTCGAGGGCATGTTGGCCAGGGCTTCAATGGATTTGATATCGAAGACGTGGCCTTCGACGATCCCAGCCTTGAATCGAAAACTGGAATTGTCTTTGGCGTACTTGGTCAGGGCCTTGGCAAGCGCGACCGGATCGCCTTCCGTATAGGCGATGGAACTCATGCCGGCCAATCCCTTCACAAGGGGCTCGGCGCTCGTGCCCGCCCCGGCCTTCCCGGCCAACGTGTTCTTGATTACCTTGTAATTGCCGCCGGCCGCGCGAATCGTCTTGCGCAACTCGAAGTCCTGGGCAACGGTCAGCTTTTCAAAGCCCGTGAGGAAGACGTGAGGCGTGCGCTCAAAAATCTGGTGCAGCGCTTCGAGATCGGTTTGTTTGGCGGATCGCTTTTTCATGGTCTAGGCTCCGGGGTTAACTTTAAACGGCCTTGAGATTGAACGGCGTGACGTCGAGAGGAACGCCCGGGCCCATCGTGGAACAAACGGTGACGCTACGAACATACTTGCCCTTCGCCGCGGCCGGTTTGGCGCGGACCACCGCACCAATGAGCGCTGCTGCGTTTTCGAGCAACTGCGGAGTGCCAAAGTTGACCTTGCCCACCGGGGCGTGAATCACGCCCGTCTTGTCGACGCGGAACTCAACCTTACCAGCCTTAGTTTCCTTGACAGCCTTGGCCACATCGGTGGTCACGGTACCCGTCTTGGGATTCGGCATCAGGCCGCGCGGACCGAGAATCTTACCGAGCCGGGCCATGGAGCGCATCATGTCGGGGGTCGCGATGACGGCGTCGAAGTCGAGCCAGTTTTCCGACTGGATCTTCTGCACCACCTCTTCACCGCCAACGATGTCGGCGCCCGCATCCGACGCTTCCTTCTGTTTGTCGGGACCGGCGATGACGAGCACCCGCGTGGATTTGCCGAGTCCGTTCGGCAGCACCACCGTGCCGCGTACCATCTGGTCGGCGTGCTTGGGGTCGACACCAAGCCGCATGTGAACCTCGACCGTCTCGTCGAATTTGGCGAACTTGATCTTCTGAACGAGCGGAACAGCCTCTTCGAGGTTGTAGGGCCGCGCTTCGATTTGACGCGCAGCAGTTTCGTACTTCTTGCCGGATTTACGTGCCATGTTGTGACTGGTCCAAACGGCGTTTCTCAAGCCTGGGCCTGAAGACGCCTCCCAAGGGTGATTTCGTACGATATCGGAGGGGACCCCGCAGACGAAACTATAAGTATACGAAGGCTGTCCAGAAAGCGCAAGTGCTAGTCTTGCCTCACTCGTCCGAGGGCTGAACGACCGTCAGGCGGGTCAATTCGTTTCGCAAGTAACTGATTCCATTGGCGACGTAGTGTCGAATTCTGTCGAATGGGGGAGCTTCCAGTCCTAACTTGAGGACGGCGAGGGCGGGCTTTTAGGCGAACAAGTGGCCAGATTCGGTGTCAGAGAGGATCTGCTGATTATGCGACTTTTCAGTGGAGGCCAATATATGGAGAAGTTGAACGTCCCGTCATTTCGGACGTAGGCCGAAAGCCGATACATCCACCCGGTGATGCGCTCCTGCCTTCCGCAGGAAGTCACGCGCAAGCGCTTCGACGACCTTTGCTTCCCGCCCTCGCTTCGCCTTTCGCAGCACAGAGCCGCGAATCGAGAGTAGTTCGGCCGCCAGTTGCGGTTCCTGGTCCAGCTTGCCGCTGAAGTCGGCCAACGCCCGGCTCGACAGCCGGTCGGCTTCCTCGTGCAGGCCGAGGCGGCTCACAACACCCGCGAGGTTGTACCTCGCTTTGGCCAGTCTTGGGTCATCAGCGGGGACCGAGTCTTGGAACAAGGCGACCGCTTCCCGAAGGCGTCGCGCTGCGTCGGAGTACCGTCCTTGTCTGAAGTACAACAGCCCGATGTTGTTCAGGTTGGCGGCGAAGTCCCCGTTTTTGCCGCTGCCGGGAATGCTCCTCCAGATACTAGCCTGACTTTCGCAGTTCGATGCCATTTTCAGCTATTTTGATTCCGAAATGGCCTGCAAGCCCAATCCCGTCAACAACGCTGTTTCAAAATCCGTTGTAGTGAAGACCTACCCTCTTTCCTGAGGCGCCCGATTCTGGC
>JAEUQD010000950.1 GCA_016789925.1 Bryobacterales bacterium
GAAATCGACGCGCGCCGGCTGAGCCACGTCCAGTTTCACGCCGAACCGGACCACGGTGCGGAATCCCTCTTTCCGGACAGTAACTTTATAGGTACCGGGCTGGAGGGCGGGAATCGCATAGCCTCCGTCCTGGTTGGTGCGTGCGGTGCGGCGGAAGCCGGTTTCTTCGTTGACGAGCGCAACGGCGGCTTCGGGAATGGAAGAAGCGCTCGTATCCTGAACGACTCCCGACAGGTAGGAAAGCTGTTGGGCGACTCCCAGGGCGCTGCCCGCTAGCAGGATTGCCAGACGGGCGAGCGATGGGCGCATACCTCCTATTGTGGAGGCGAAGCCAGGTAAATGTCAGCTGAATTTGTTAGCTGGCTCAATGCGCTCCGCAGTTGGCTGGGAATGTTAGCAGGTGTGACATTGGTCGCGGCGCCGGTCAGCAAGCCAGCCAGAAGCTGCTCCACCTGGCGCGCGGACTGCAACAAACCGTCCGGGGAAGGATCAGACGTGGTGGCGGACACCGGGGCGGCATTCAGGCTGGAAAGCACGGGCGACGCCACCTGGTCGAGTGTTTTTACGGAATTCGCCAGCGCCGAGGCGTGAGCGACGGACAACTCCTGCAAAAGCTGGCGGTCGGCCGGCGCGAGCGAGGCAACGACCTGGGGCGGGAAGTGCTCGGACAGACGGCGCAAAGCGTGGGCTCGGGCCAAGGCAGCATCGCTCAGTTCCAGGGCCTGATCGGTAAAGCGGTCGAGGGCGACGCGTCCGCCAAAGAACTGATTCAATTGGGTTTCGAAGAACGGCGTGGCCGTTGCGCGCGGCGCGATCGAGGCTGCTGACGGCGCTGCGGCCGGCGGCAGATCGGTGAATTGGAGGTTCACATGCGACAACGAGCCCACTTCCTGCTCGAGCCGTTGGCGGCGGCCGGCGTCGACCGCCAGGGCGGTCACCACGATCGTATCGCCCGACCGGGCGATCTCGATCGGGTCGCCCAAGTCCGCGCCTAACTTGCGCAGAGCGGCAAACACGCGTAGTTCATCGGCCGGCGTTGCCTGGCTGACGGGAGTCTCCAGGACCGGCTCCGCAGGCCGGACCGGCGCCGACGGTGTGATGGCGACTGGGTTCTCCGCTTCAGGTAGTTCGGTGATCTCGATCCGGTCGTGGTTGCGGAAGAGCAGAGAGGACTCGACCGGCGCGTAGTCCGCCGAACGAAGCCGAAGACTGGCTTCCGTCAGGATCGACGCTTCGGTGGAAGTACGAATCTGGTAGTAGTCGGCGCTTGTGGTGACTTCATCCGATTTGGACGCCAACTGGTTGTGCCAGCGCTGGTACGACCGGGCCGAGAGCGGGGCATCCCAACTGTAATGGGCGTTCACGGCCAGGGTTTCCAGGTTTCGAATCACGGTCGGATCGGTGAGGCGGCGTCCCCGCGTCCGGATCTGGTAGCGGCGAGGCTGTTCAGGCCGGCTCTGCTCGGCAACAACGGCCTTCTGCAACAATTCGGCGGCACTAACCGTCGGCAGCTCGCTATTTGTGTAGAAAAAGAAAACAAGAGCAGCGGCTGCCGCAGCGGCAGGCACCCAACGGGTCGGCGCGGAAAACGCAGCGGCCAAACGCGCCATCAGACTGGGCCGTTCGATGGTCCGATCCAAGTCCGCGAAACGGACATGAATATTCATCCACGGCGCCGGGGGCGGCGGCAAAACATCGCGGAGAGCTTTGCGATAACTAACGCATTCGCCGACAGTTCGATGGATCTGATCGAGTTCGGCGCGGCACTCCCAGCAGGATTCCAGATGGACGCGGACACGCTGCGCATCGCGCTGATTCAGTTCGCCATCAGCAAACCGCAACAGACGGTCACCTTCGATATGGAGACTATTCATGAGTCACCTTCTTGAGACGCGCCAGGGCGCGACGGAGAAATTCACCCACGGTAGAGGCAGAGATACCCAGGGCAGCTCCGATTTCGGGGTAGCGCAAGCCTTCCAAGCGCAGAAACAGGCAGCGGCGCTGCTGTTCCGAGAGGGAGGCTAACGCTTTGTGCAGACGAACAAGACGTTCTCGCTCAAGCAACGACTGCTCGGGATTTTCCGGGCTCGTGAGGTGCCGTTCCACATCGGCGTCATAAACCTGAGCATGCTCCGAGGCTCGTAGCTTCAAGCCAAAGTTATGGGCCACACGAAAGATCCAGGCTCGCGGTTCCCGGATGTCTTCGCCCTTGCTCAAAGTGACGTACAAACGGAGAAAGGTTTCCTGGGTGGCTTCCTGGGCGCTGGCGGGACTGACGCCCATCAGCAAAAGATACCGGTACACGTCGTCGCGAGCGGACTCAAACAGCTCAGCAACCTGTGTTTGCAGCGAGTTAGAACGACCCTCAACCACGGTGGGCAACGCCTGGGTGAGGGAAAAGATGGCCATCTTGATTGGATTTCCCTGCTAAAAAGATGGGAAGCAGAAGGCGGCCCCGGCCTGAAACAGGCCGCGGGTGGGCCCGGCTTGGCACAAGGAGAAGTTGCCGGGGCCGCACGAGAGACACAGGGACATGGACGCCTCTAAGATCCGTACGGCCCGAAATCAATGACAGGCTCAGTGGAATTTTTTTAGTTAAGATTTTTTAACTTCTACGCCGGCCAGGCGCTCCAGCACTTTGACCGTCGAGCAGATGTCTTCATCCGCCGACCCGGAGGCGATCGCTGCCCGAAACATCTGCTGGGTGATTGCCGTGAGCGGCAACGGTACGCCGAGTTCGGCGGCGGAATCCAGCATGAGCCCGATGTCCTTGTGCATCCACTTCACCGAGAAGTTGGTGGTGAAATCGCGTTGGAGGACATAGGGCGCCTTGAAGGAGATGAGGCCGGACTTCGCCGCGGAATTGTCGAGGATGTCGAGCATCAATTCCGCATCGACACCGGCTTTGGCAGCCAGCACCATGCCCTCGTTAAACGCCTGTAGGATATTGGAAAGAATCAGGTTCTGGGTCAGCTTGGCGTGCAGGCCCATGCCCGGCCCACCACAGTAGTAGAGGCGCTTCCCCATCGCTTCAAAATAGGGGCGAACGCGTTCGAAGACAGCCTGGTCGCCGCCGATCATGAAAGTCAGAGTGCCGCCTTCGGCGCCCGGCTTGGAGCCGGTACAGGGCGCCCCGAGGAAATGAATGCCCTTGGCGGCGAGTGCCTCGCCGATCTTGACGGACGAAGTTGGGGAAACGGTGGACGTGTCGACGATGACCGTCCCTGGAGCGGCCGTCTGGGCGAGTCCGTTCGGCCCGAGAATCACATCCTCGGCCATTTCCGAGTCGCCGACGCAGAGGAAGATACATTCGGCGTTCCGAGCGACGTCCTGTGGCGTCACACAGGCGGTCACGCCCGACTCTTCCGACGCGAGTTTGTCGCACTTTTCCTTGGTGAAAGACCAGACGGCCACTTGATGACCCGCGCGGGAGAGGTTGCGGGCCATGGGATAACCCATAATGCCGAGGCCGCAATAACCGAGATTAGCCATGGGAGTGATTGTACT
>JAEUQD010001043.1 GCA_016789925.1 Bryobacterales bacterium
GTCGTATTCCGCACGCTGCGCGCCTTGCCCAACATCTCCGATTCGATGTTCGTGAGCACTTGCTTCCAAACCGTGTAGTTCCGGTAGGCTTGTTCGACCTCGGTCTCGATCGACGCTTCTACTGACTTTGCGCGTGCCGCCGCCAGATTGATCTCCCGCTGCGCCCGGGCGATCTCGCCTTGGTTCTTGTTAAAGACCCGAAGCGGCATGCTGAAGTACACACCCATCGAATTCCCCGATACGCCCCACGCCGCCTGGTGTGTAAACTCGGTTCCGATTACGTAGTCGACCTTGCCGTTGGCCAGTTGCAACCTCAGGTCGGCCCGCGACCGCACCTGCGACTGTTGACCGCTCAGATAGTCTGGCCGCCGCGCCAGTGCCAGACGCGTAATTTCGGCCGGAGTTTCGGCCAGGACATCGCGCCGCATCTCTCCGGCAACGTCGAAGTCAGGTGACCTCACGCGCCGGCCCATCACCTTTTGCAACTGCGTCTTGGCCTGATCCAGTTGCAACTGCGCCTGCTGCACGGCGGCGCGGTACTGGAGCGCCGCCACGCGCGACCGGTCCAATTCAACGACGGCCAGATCCCCGCTTTTCACGCGCGCCTCGTTCACCGCGACGACGCCTTCCAGGCTCTTCAGGTTTTCCAGCGCGAGTTTCAGGCTCTCCTTGGCCTGCTGCACGTCAACGAATCCGGTTTGGACGCTCGCGATCACCTGCCGCATCACCTCGCGCACTCCCAGTTCCGCCAGTGACTTCTCTTCCCTGGCCAGCGAAATCCGCTCCTCCCGCTTCCGGCCACGCTCGATCGGGAAGTCGGTGTGGATGTTCATCTGATTGGGACCCAGCGGCGTGTCTGCGGAATAGTTGGCGCCCAGCACGTTCAGCGTCTGGCCGGACACCGTCAACACAGGATTGGGCCGGAGACGCGCGGTGATCTCCCGCGCTTCCGCCACACTGACGTTCAATTTCTCGGCCGCCAAGTCCAGATTGTTCCCGATTGCCTCGCGCACGGCCTGGTCCAGAGTCAAACCCTGCTGAGTCGGCGCCGGGTTCTGGGCAGCCGCCATGGCGATGCAGGCGAACGCGGCTGCCAAAGATCGTAGCTTCACGAACCTAGCATGCTGGGTGCCGCCCGGCAGCCGCTATAGCCTCGACGAGGGAGGACGGGCGACTTTCATACGGTCACCTGCCGGTGTGGTCACCTTGCGCACGTCCCAAGATCCCAAGAGAATCTTCGCCTCGGATTCGTCCCGCACCAAGTTTCCCGTCCACAACTAATTCGGATTTATTTCTCCCTTAGTTTGATCGGCTTACAGAAACCGGGGTCCGCAACATTTCAGACTCGCCCTCCATCCTGGAGCCGGCATGAGCACTTCTACCCAATTGCCCCCCATCCAGGCCGCCGCTGCCATCGCGCTCGGCTTTGGTCTCAACCTCTCCGCCGTCGCTGCGAAATTCGACATCCACCGCTCCACCATCCATAACTGGATGAAAGTTCCCGAATTCCTCCAGGCCGTCCAGACCGCCCAGGCCGAGTTCCAAACCCAGTTCCGCACCGAACTCGCCATCCTCACCCACCGGGCCCTCGAAACAGTTCAGGAAATCCTCGCCAGCCCGGAAGCTTCCCCCGCCGTCCGCCTCAAGGCCGCTCTCGCCGTCCTCAAGCAGGACTGGAAACTCCCCCATTCGACAGATTTCGACACTTTTTCACAAACCGGCGCATCTCTGCGAAACGAAATGCCTCCCGAAACCGAACCCGGCCCGTTCGACACTTTTCGACACCCCGCAACCAATGAAATCAACGATGTGCGAAACGAAATGGCTCCGGAGCCAACAGCCAGACCCCAACCCGTTCACCGCCGCAAGGTCGGCCGCAACGTCCCCTGCCCCTGCGGCTCCAATCTCAAGTACAAGCGTTGCTGCGGCAAGTGAGGTTCGACACTTTTCGACACCTCGTTTTCAATAAAATCAATGGCTTGCGAAACGAAATGGACGGCGGGCCAACGGCGCTATTCGCCGTCGGGACGAACGCTGCTGCGGCAACCCTGTCCGCCGCCATTCGACAAATTTCGACGCGAGCCGAGTCTAGACGTCCACGACGATGTGGTCCGGGCAGTCGATGTGGACGTCTGCGTAGAGACGGTCCGCTAGGTCGAGGCCGTGGCGCGCCAGGAACGGCAGGATGGTATAGAGCCGCTCCTGCAAGTGCTTTTCCGGATAGAGGGAGTAGAAGAGGTAGGCCGCCTCGGTGGCCGCACGCTCGTTGTGGCGGAGGGCCTGAAGGGCTGTCTTCGCCTCGATCTTGCCGATCTGATACAGGACTTTGGCGCGGCTCTTCGCGGCTGCCTCGCCGAGGGTCTTGTCAAACGCCGCGACCTCGTTCACCAGGCGGTCAAACATCGCGGTGGTCATTTCGCGCGAGCTTTCGAGCGACCGGGCGAGCCCTTCGGGCACCAGACGCTGCGCAATCCGGGCGTTCAATCCATCCAGACTGTCGAGACAGTCTTTTACCGACAGGCCGTATCGCTTGAGCAGCTTGGCGGTGCGGGTATCGACCAGCGTGAAGCCGCTGCGGGGGACGATGACGGGTGCCGGCCGGTTGAGGGCGTCGTAGAGAACTTCGGACTGCGCGAGATACGCGAGTTCGGCGGGACCGCCTACCTGGGCCACCGTGGGCAGCAGGTAATCCTGCACGACGGGCCGGAGCAACGCGTTGGGCGAGAGCGCGGCGCCCTGGGCGGCCAGTTGCGCCGGACTGAGGCGAGTCTCGCCGAGAATGTAGTCCTCGCCATCGCGATGCAAGGTCAAACGCTGGCCGCCCTGGAGCAGGAAGAACAGCGAGGTCTTCGCCTCAAAGTGCACCTGGGCGTGATAGCCGGCCGCTTCCAGTTCGGCGTTCCGGGCCAACAGGCGCGCGGACAACTCGGCGCTTTGCTCGACGGCCCGCGCCAGCAGCGGCGCGGCGATTCGCCGGATCGCGGGGTGAAGGGGATCCAGGTAGAGGAGCGAATAGCCGGAAAGCAGACGCTTGAGCAGCGCCAAGAACGCCTGACCCAGCGGCGCGCCGGGTACGTAGGAGGCGCGGACGGCCTCCATAACCTCATCAGCGTAGGGAAGGCCGTCGAGGGCGGTGGCGAGTTGGTCCACCGGATAGTCCGGAACGGAGAGGCCGCCGACAGGCGTGTGGTCCGCGGCCGGGCTTGGTACTTCGTGGCGAACCAGTTGGTGGTTTGCGCTCAGTGTATAGGCGTGATTGACTTCGGCGAAGTCGTGGTCTTCGGTGGCCAGCCAGAACACCGCCACCGCGGGGATGCCCCGCTCGTTCAATGTGGCGGCGAGTTTGGCGGCGGTGAGCGCCTTGTAGATGGTGTAACACGGACCGGAGAACAGGCCGACCTGCTGTCCGGTGACGACAGCGACGGTGCCGGATTCGGCGAGCCTGGTGAGTTCAGGTGACGGTCCGTTTTGCGCGTGCAGCGCGTCGACCAGAGCCGCCCGGCGTTCGGGTGGAAAATCGATGCCGGCGGCGGCGCGTTCGTAGGAGTGGAAATCGAGGGGGTTATGCGCGTAGAACTGCGAAACCCGGTCGAAATGGTACACAAAATCCGAAAAAAGACGCGAGGTATGAGGAAGATCTGTGTGCCGCAAACAGCCGGATGCCATGCAGGGTGCGCTTTCCAAAGTTCGCCCTAACAAGCCTAGCAGATGAACTTCGAGGGTTGAAAGTTCCGCATAACTGATAAGGTGGGGGTGAGGTTTTATGAAGACAACACTGCTCCCCCTTTCACTTCTCCTGATCTTCGCCTCTTGCCTTCCTGGACAGACCTGCTCCGGCAACCAGGATTTCTATGGCGCTTACCTGTTTTCGGCCGCCAGCCCGGCCTTTCAGCCGGACAGCACGGTAACACCACCGTCGGTGCAGTTCAGCAATACGGCCCTGGGCCGGACGCTGAAGAGCATTCTCGGACAGACGCGGTTTGCGACCAACGGGCGTCTGATTGCCGACGGGTTGGGCACCGTCCTGGCCGCTCCGTCCGACGCCGACACGATTATCACGCGGGTTGGCGTATATCGCGTGAATGGCGATTGCACGATGTCGCTCACGCTATTCGACGGGTTCATCACAGGTATCGACTTTTTCGGCAATCCTCTTCGTCGTGGCAGTGTTTCCTTTGAAGGGGTACTGGAGGATCGCGGCAGCGAGGCCGTGTTCGTGCAGACCGGGGCCACCTGGCCGGCCACGCTGACCCTCAGTCGGCCGTACCTGGCGCAAGGCTGTACCAACAGCGCTCTGAGCGGAGCGTTCGGCCTGGCAGGTAGCGGAATCCGGATCTCCACGAAGCCGGCGACCGACGAAGCGCCGGCGGAGACAGTGATTTCTCCCGTCTCCCTGTTGGGGCGCTTTGTGGCCGACGGGGCGGGTGGCCTGCGGCCCGACACGCCGGGTCTGGAGTCGGCGCAGCCCAAGCGGCAGATCACCGGCACCTACAAGGTGGAAGCCGATTGCACGGGCGCCGCGCGCCTTCTGATCGACAACCAGACGTACAACGTCAACTTCATCCTGTTGCGCGGCGGTGTCCAGTTCGGCGAATTTTCACGGGCCTCGATCCGGTTCACATTCGCCGACGCGGGAGTGGTGGGCTCGGGCAGCGGCCGCTAAGCTGTGCTACCTTAGCTCGCGTGGCGAGGATTCTTGCGGCTTTGCTGCTGGTGGCCGTGCCCGCCGCGGCTGATTGGTCACTGTTCAAAAGCGGACCGCTGGAAGTCTACTCGAACGGGTCCGACGATGCGGCGCGGCAGGTGCTGGCAACCTTCGAACAGGCGCGCTGGCTGCTGGCCAAATGGTTGGGCCGTCCGGAGGTGACGCCCCTTTGGCCGGTGCGGATCACCATGGTGAAGTCGGGCCGTGACGCGGTGCAATACCGGACACCGCATCTGGTTCTGGTGCGCGATGGGTACGTGGCGGGGTTGACCGACAAGGATGCGGTGCCCGCGGACTGGCTGCGGGACTTCACGCGGATCCTGCTGCGCGATGATACACGGTCGATTCCGCAGTCCTTCGAGGTGGCGCTGGCCAGCCTGATCTCGACGATCGAGGTCAAATCGACGATGCTGACGGTGGGCAAGCCACCTGCGGTGGCCGAACGGACCAGGGACTGGGCGCGGCTGCATCTGTTCTGTGTCGACCCCAACTATGCGGGCCGCGTCCGTGTGCTGTTCTCGAACTTGCAGCAGGCCGCTCCGCTCGATACTGCGTATCGCAACGCCTTCGAGCGCCCGCAGAAGGAGATGGAAGCCGAGGTGGAGAGCTACTTTCGCGCGGGCCAGTTTGCGCCCCAGACGCTCTCGGGCAAACCGCTGAACCCGGAGCGCGATTATCGGGCCCGGGTGGTTTCCGAAGAGCGGGGCCGTGTGGCGCTGGCCGATATCCGCGGGAGGCGGGAAGCCTATCTGCCGATTCTCAACACGGGCGGGAAGAGTGCGGAAGCGCTGGAAGGGGCGCAGCAGTTTGCGCAGGCAGTGGC
>JAEUQD010000005.1 GCA_016789925.1 Bryobacterales bacterium
TGCCTGCCCAGCCTCCTCCTCGCATCACTGCCACTGCTCTGCCGGCTGCAGCTGGCTTGTAGTGAAGACCTTTTCGTAGCCTCCACTGATTCTACGTGGGTTACCTGGTCTCGACCGCCTCAACTGCGAAAGTCAGGTTAAGGGGCACTACCGGCTGCTCCTTTCACCGAACTATTCTATGGTTTGGGTGGAAGTCCCGTAGGGTTACGCCCCGGGTGTGCGGGTTGGTTCCACCCGGGCCATCGGTGAGGAGGTAACGAATGCGGATACATTGGGCCTGCGCTTGGCCGGCGGCGTTGTTGCTGGCAGCGGCCGCGGCCGGGGAAACGCGGCCCATCGAGGGTCTGGTGTTGAGTAACGATCAATGGCCGCGCGCCACGGACCTCAAGCAGTGGACCGCGGATGTCATGCGCATCTCCGGCGTTGAAAAACAGAACGAGACCGCGCAGGGCAAAGCGTTCTTTGAGTGGCTGCGCCTGTTTTCGCGCATGGCCGTCGGCGGCATGATCCAGTCGTTCGAAGGCGAGTACGGCCGCGAACGGCCGGTGATGGACGCGCACAAGCAACTGTTCGTTTATGGCTGGGGCTTTTGCGACACTTCCAGCCGGATCGCCGAGGCGGCGTGGCAGTCCTACAAAGGTGACCCGAAGTCCGCTGAACGTGTCATCACCCAGCACGATGATGGCGGCTATCACACGATGTACCGCCTGCGGATGGATGGCCGCTACGGCGCTTTCGATCCGCGGTACGGCTACTACCTGATCGAACGCGACGCCCCGGATGCCAGGGTGCTGGACTGGCGCGAGCTTCACGGCCGCTTCGAAGTCAATCGAGGTTACCGGCATCGCTCGAAGCCCTACTTCGAAATCCACGGCAGGGAGTGGGATCGCGCGCTTCTCATTCAGCCCGCCTGGTTCGACACCGAGGCCGCGTGGCGAGCCGCCGGCGCCCCGGTCGAAAACGTTTTCGGTAACGGGCAGTACAAGATGGGTACGGTGTTCCACGAGATGGGCTTCACGTTCAAGCGCGGCATGACGGTCACGCGTTTTTGGGACAATTCCGCGAGGAAGTTTTACGTTCCGGCGGGCAAGCACACCAAGCGCGAGTGGCCCTTTCTGGCGAGCGGTCGGTTCTATCGCGTCAGTGACACCTCTCACGGCGGCAACTGGCCGAAGTTCGATCCGAACTACAGCAGGGCCGAGGCCTACCTCTCGGTAGTGCCCACCGATGAAGGCTACCCGGCGGACCTGGCCGGCGGCCGCAGCATCGGTCAGGCCTACGGCATGCTCGAGTACCGCCCTCCGCTGGAAAGCCCTGCTTCGGCAGACGCGCTCGAACCAGGGGCCACGCTGATTCGCTCCGCGCAGGCACCGCATTTGCGGCCTCGCACTTTGGATGGCGGCGGGGAAGCTGTGTTCGATATCCGGTCGCCGTATGTGCTGGTGGACGGGACCCTGACGGCCAGTGCGACGGGTGCGGAAATTGAGATCCGGACGGTGCAGGCGAAGGCCGGGAACGCATCGCAGCCCGACCTATGGTCCGCCTGGCAGCCGCTGTGTACGGGCGCCGGGCGGTGTGAAAAGGAACTGGGCCGCCCGCGCTATAACGAACGCGATGTGAGCATCCACGGCGTGTACCGTTTCCAACTCCGGGTGCGAGTTCCCGAGGAGAAAGGGCGCAAAGCGCCCGCGGGTCTCAGCGGGCTCGCGCTGGAGCTGTACTTCGAGAATGGCATCATGTCGATCCCGCCGCTGTTCGCCGGCCGCAACACGCTCCGACTGAAGGCGGCAAGCGTCCCTGAAGCGCCGGTGGAAGTCACCTACGTCTGTGAAACCGGCAGCGGTGTGCAGTCGCACCGGCGCGTGCTCGCACCGGCGGCGTTTGTCAGCGGCGAGGCCGCCTACGAAGTCGATGCCCCGGGTCTCAAGCGCTGCCGTTCCGTGTCGATCACATACTGAAATGGCTGCTCCGCTTTGTGTCCGTCTCGCCGCGGCCTGCTCTCTGCTGGCGACGGCAGTACTCGCCCAGCGCCTGCCTCATGCTCCGCCGATCGATGCCCCACCGGTTCGCGAAGGACATCCGCGATTGGTTTTTCGCCCGCCCGGGACGCCGGCCCCCGGCCGCACAGTCGCCGGGCTGCGACGCCTCTATGCCACCGACGCCTTCTTCCGTTCGACCTTCGACCAGGCCCTGGCAGCGTGCGGGTCCGCCGGCCATCCCGCGATGGCGGCGGCGTGCTGGCTGGTGAGCGGCGATGAGCAATACGCCAAGGCGGCGGCGGGCATGCTGGACACAGCGCTCATCAGCGCCAGCGGCCAGGGCGGTTATTCGAATGTGTGGTCCTTCGCCCTGGCCTGGGACTGGCTGCACGGCCATTCGTTGTTGGACGGGGGGCTCCGCGAGCGGGCGGCCGGGCGGATTGCCGCGCGCCTGCGCGCCGAACTCGATGAACTCGATGGGACAGGCATGGCGATGTGGCACGGCCGTAACCAGGCCGCCAACGGCGCTATGGTCGCCGCCCTGGCCTTGGCGGGCATGCCGGGTCATGAGCAGGACCTGCGCCGGGCGGCCGGCCACTACGCCAGTGCGTTGAAAGCCCTCGAGTTTTCCGAGGGCTGGCCGGAGGGGCCCAGCTACTGGATCTACAACCGCGCTCTGCCGTACGCGCTGGCCGCCGATTGTTTCCTCACGGCTACCGGACACGAGTCGTTTGCCGGCATCAGCATCCGTAAACTGATGCGCACCATCGGGCTGTGGACCATTTACTCTTTTGGTCCGAATGGCGTCTTTGAGCCTTACGGCGATTCGGGGGGCTCGCTGCGTCTGGGCGAGACCGGCTTGTGGGAAGCCAGCCTCGATTACTTCGCCCGGCTCTCGGGCGACCCCGCCGTGGTGGCCGCAGCGGACTTCCTGCGCGCACGGTCGCCCGCGCCTTACGGAAAACGGCCTGTGCACTGGTACGCGGCGCTCGCTTATGAGCCCGGCGCGCGGCCCCCTAAAAACTACGATTCCCGCCGGCCGGAACTCTGGATGCGCAAGCACCTGCCGCAGTCGATGCTGTTCGGACGCGATTCGCTGGGCGTGGCCTTTTTGCGCGGCGCCTGGGGGGATGCCGATGAGTTATTCGCGTCGTTCAAGGCTGGAGACATGCTGGCCCATCACGACCACCACCAGGCCGGCCATTTCAGTATCCAGATGGGCGGCCTGCTGGCGCCGCTCACCGGCGTGTACGGCGCGTCTCCTTACAACGGGGCCTACCGCCTCGGTTACGCCATTCAGACGGTCGCCTCCAACAGCCTGCTCATCCTCGCGCCCGGCGAAACGTCGCGGGCGCTGCTGGCCCAGCCTGGCCGCCCCTGGACCGGGCTTTCCGGCGGACAGCGCGTGATTCATCCCACCGGGTTCGATTGCCTCAGCGTCGAGGACTTCCAGCGGCAACTCAACACGGGCCGCCACCTGGAGCAAGCCGCCATCACGGCGTTTACCAGCATCCCCGGCAAGCTGGACTACATCGCGGCCGATATCACGGCCGCCTACAATTCGACTCGCTTCGCCGAACCCGGCAGCTTCGCCAAGGTGTCCAAGGTGACGCGCCAGTTCGTCTACCTGCGGCGGGAACGGGCCTTTGTCGTATTCGACCGTGTCGAGACCACGCAACCAGCCTACAAGCCCAAGTTCCTACTCCACGCGATGGCCAAGCCTCGCACGGCAAATGAACAGCGGCTCGCCGGCAACAGCGATGATGACGGCATCCTGGAAACGCACGACCGCAGCGTGC
>JAEUQD010000018.1 GCA_016789925.1 Bryobacterales bacterium
GCTGGCGGGGCTGGCAGGCTTGCGGCGTCTGGATTTACAAGCCACCGAAGTGGGCAATGTCGGTTTGCGGTCGCTCGAGAATCTTCCGGCGCTGGAGGAACTCGACATCTCGCACACTACCATCACCGACGCAGGCCTGGATGCGCTGGCGGCGTCGCGCAACCTGAAGCGCCTGTACATGAACCACACCTCGATTCGTGGGACGGCGCTCGTCCGCTTTCCCCAGCTGGTGGAACTGGAGGCTTCCGGCGCGGCGATCAGCGACGAGACTCTCGAGCAGATCGCCAAGCTCGGCCAGTTGGAGCGGCTGCGGATCAGCTATACCGACATCACTAACGCCGGCCTGACGCATTTGAAGGCACTGACCCGGCTGCGGATTCTGGATGTGTCCAGCAACGATATTGACGACACCGGCCTCGCGCACATCGGCGAGCTCACGTCGCTGCGCGAATTGAACGCCGCTTATGACCGGTACACCGACAAGGGGCTGGTGTCGCTGAAAAGCCTGACACAGCTGGAACGACTGGAACTGGCCCGCACCAAGATTTCCGACAAAGGCGTGGCGCAACTCGGCGAAATGACCTCACTCCGGGCGCTGAACCTGAACTACACGCTCATCACCGACAAGGTGCTGGCCAGCCTGCAGGGGCTGGTGAACCTCGAGGAACTGAGCCTGGACACCGGGGCTATCACCGACAAGGGCGTCGACACGCTCGCCGCCATGAAGCAGCTAAAACGGCTGAACCTATATCACACGCTCGTAACCGAAGACGGGCAGCGGAAACTGGCCGAAGCGTTGCCCACCTGCAAGGTGATCTTCGACCGCGAGTCTTCGTTACCCACCCGGAGGGGAAGCTGATGTTGATCCTGACGTTGTTACTGGCCGCGGCCGGCTGGGTGGACGATCTCGGCGGACGCGTAACGACGAACGCGCAAGGCCAGATCACGGGCGTCAACCTGCGGGGAACATTCGTCAGCGATGCGGACCTGGACGCGATGGCAGCCATCCCGACGCTCGAGACCATCGACCTTTCGCACACCCGCGTCTCCGACCTCGGCTTGCTCAAGCTGAAAGACCTGAAGAACGTCCGCGAACTCAACCTTTTCTATGCCGAACTGATCACCGACGAAGGCCTCGCCGTGTTGCGCACGTGGAACCGGATCAACAAGTTGAATCTCCGCGGCACGAAGGTGACCGACAACACATTGGCGCTCATCGCGGGCAAAGACTCAATCCATACGCTCGAGATCGGCTACGCGGAGGTCACCGATTCCGGACTCCAACACCTGGTTAAGCTGAAGGGGCTCCGTGACCTTGCCTTCGGGGGCAACAAGCTGACCGAGGTCGGCCTGGAAGTGCTGCGCTCGCTGCCGAGGCTGACACGGCTCGACATCGCGGGCAAACAGCGCACCGACTCCGGACTGTGGTTTGTCGCCGTCACGGATCTTGGTGTGGATCCGATCCTGAGCCTGGCTGACCTCCGCGAATTGAACCTCGCCGCAACGCCCATCTCGTCGAAAGGGATTCAACGGCTGGCGGCCCTGAAGAACCTCGAGAAGCTCAACCTCTACCAGGCCAAACGCGTGACCGACGATGCTGTCACACACCTCGCTGCGCTACCCGCATTGCAGTGGGTGGACATCAAGGACACCGCCATGACCGCCAAGGGAGTGGAGGCGCTGCGCAAGGCCCGGCCCGGCTTGAACATCTCCGGAGACCCCGCCCTGGAACCCCTGGTGACCACCGTCGAGTTTGAGAACCAGTTGTTCCGTGCCCTGCTGCTGGCCGACGCGAACGAGAAACAGGATGCCCCGGCAGTGATCGACATCGACTTAGCGACGAATCCGGCACGGCGGCTCCGCGTCGAGTTGCGCGATTACCCGGCAGGCCGGATTGACGGCACCCAACCGTTGGATGACGAAAAGCTCCGGATCAGCAGGATCTCCTGCCTGCCCCGCACCAACTGCGACGCCACGGAATATCCTGCCCTCGACGTGAATCCGGCCACCGGCCAGGTGGCGGCCCACCGCCGCGGCGCGCCACCGCGCTACAACGAAGCCCCCCTTCCACTCGAACTCATTCGCATCGAGTGGAAGGCAAAGGCCGACAATCAGTGATTACTCCTGCTCCTGGCGGCGGACGCTACGCGCCGGAGCGCGGCGTTCACCTTCCGACCGTTCGTCATCGAGCGTGACGGTCACCGACATTTCTTTCTTTTCCCGCATCAGGTGCAGCGGAAACGACTTGCGGTTGCGCTCGGCGCGAATGGCCTCGGTCAGTTCACGCGGCGTGTCCACGAGTGTCTGGTCCACCTTGGTGATCACGTCTCCAGCCTTGAGACCCGCCTTCTCCGCCGCCGATCCCTTCACGATGGACCGAACGAGAACCCCCTGCTTCACACCGAAGTACTGCGCAAGTTGCCCGTCGAGTGCTTCGGCTTCAACTCCCAGCATGGAACTGCGCCACGACATGTTCGGACGCGGAACGTCGGGAATCCAAACTTCCATCCGCGGGAATTCGCCGGAAAACATGAACTCACGATTCTTCGCCTTGCCCTTGTTGCCAATGACCGCGGTGATCGTTTGGGTCTGGCCGTTGCGGGAAACCAGCAGCTTCACATTGCGGCCCGCCGGGGTTTCGCGCACAAAACGGACAAACTGTTCGGTGCCTTCCACGCGCTGGCCTTGATACTCCAGAACAACATCGCCCTTCTGCAACCCCGCCTTCTCCGCTGGGCTGGCCTCGGCCACATTGGTCACCTCAACGCCGCGCTCCTCACTGAGCTTCAATTCCTTGGCGCGATTCGCCGTCACCTCTTGGACACCAACCCCCAGGTAACTGCCGCTCGCTATCATCATGCGCATCGCCGGAGGCGCCGGAGGCGCCGGAGGCGCGGGCGGTTCCGGTGGGGCCTGCGGGTCGGGTGGCTGCAACATCGACAGCGCCAGATGCATCTTCTGGAGTTCAACAGCCTTGCTCTTCAGGCGCTCGGCCATGTCGGCCAGGCGCTGATCCAATTCTCCGGTCTGTGCGCCCAGACTCCCTGCCAGCAACAACGCCGGCGCCACGAGCGCGATGAGTTTCGAAAACATAGCCTTCTCCTTGTGGTTGAACTTCTTGGGTTAACGGCGGCGCAGGTAGATGGTGCCTTGCGCAGCAGCAAGCTTGAGCGTGGGTCCACCACCATTCAAAACGCCCGAGGCGACCGTACGCCCCAGATTCGGTCCGGCGCCGGCGGCCACCTTGATTTCCGCGAAATCGGAAACGATCCGCCCGCGCTGGCCAAGCGTATCGTTCAGCGCTTGCACCGTTACCGCCAGATTGGACGGGATCCAAACCGTAATGTCACCCGACGTCGTACTGAGAATCGAGTCGAGAAGTTCGCCGCTTGTGGCCAGTTCGGCCAGGATGCTGCCGACAGCAGTGGCAGCCTTCAATTCACCGGAGACCTGCCGCAGCCGGATCGCACCGGCCGCCGACTCGCACCGTACGCCTTTCGCCGAACTCACCCGGATACCTCCAGCAGCGCTTTCGGCCCGCACCTCTCCGCCCGATTCGTTCACGGCGATGAGTCCACCATTGGTGCGGGCATACACATGCGTTTCTGCCCGATTGATCTCCACATTGCCGCCACCCGTGCTGGCGTGGACCGGACCGCCCGCGTTGTCGACGTGAATCTCACCGCCCGCCGTTTCCAGCCACGATTCGCCGCCCACGCGCCCGACGCGAATGCCGCCCCCGCCGGTATTCGCACGGAGAATCCCCCCCACTGAACCGATCTCGACGACACCCCCGCCAGTCTTAACCGTCAGTGCGCCTGCAATCTGGGTCGCCGTAATCGGACCACCGCCCGTCGCCGCATCCACTTCCGCGGCCAGACCCTGCAAGTGCAGACTCCCCCAGGCGGTTTCGACGTTGGCGCGGCGCAACTGGCTCGGCGTGCGCACCGTTAACTCCGGAACGACCCGGTTATCCGGAGCTGTATATTCGAGATAGACCCAACCGCCTAGGGTGCGTGTCTGGAATCGCGTCTGCGCCAGCAGCCGCCGCGCTTCGGCTTCCGATCCGGCCTGGACCCGCTTGGCGAGCCTGTAGGCCACCTGGTTGCCTCCGTCGCCTTCCAGTTTCACGCTGCCCCGCGCCACCACCTTCAATTGCACCGGTGGCGGCGCCGTGACGTAGCCGGATACCGTCTCCACCCAATAGGAGCCTTCGCGGGTGAGCGCGCTCTGCTGGGCAAACGCGGTGGCCGCCACCAGAGCAAGACTCGCAACTTGGTAGTACATCTTCATAGCCCCAAAACCGTCCGGCCCTCCCTTGCCACGGTTAGAACGTATCCACCGAGGCTTTCATCTCGCGCAACGCCCGTTGTGTGCGCAGCCGGATATAGTCGTTTTCCTCCTTCTGCATCAGTTCCTGTAAGACTCCGACCATGTCGCTCTGCCGGTGCTGCGTCAGCAGGTCGATCGCTTGCGTGCGGAGCCCCGCATTATCATCGCGCAGTAGTACCTGCGCTAGCGTCCGCCTCACTTGCGCATCGCCGGCATAGGGCCGCAACCCCTCCAGGGCCTTCATCCTGACGCCGGGGTTGTTATCTCGCTCCAAGGCGTGCAGCAGCGCCTGCCGAACTTCCTGATCCGACGATTCCTTCTGCAACAGCCCGACCGATTCTACACGTAAGCCGGGGTCGGCCTGATCCTGCGCGGCGGCCAGCAGCAGGGCGCGAATCCTCTCGTCGTTGGGCACGCCGGACACGGTGCGCTGGCGTGTCTCGTCGAACACGATGCGCACACGGCCATCGGAATCGGGCTCGACATTCCTCACGCGCGTCGCCATCACCTCCGCCGGCTGCCGCGCCGAAAGCGCTTCCCCGCCCTCTTGTTGGGTCTGCGCCAGGCGGCCGCCGAAGAAACCAACGGCGAGCAGCGCCAGCGCGCCCGCGGGCTTCAGCCATGCCGCATTCCACGAAAAAGCTCCGGCGATGGTCTGCCACAGAGACGGCTGCGCCGCCCGGGCATGGTTGCGCGAATCCAGCTGGGCGAACAAATCGCGCCGGCACTGCGCCAGCACGGTTGGCGGCGGCTGTTCCATTGTCATGTCCAGCGCCACGTGCAGACGCCGCTCCTTGTCGCACTCCAGCCGGCAGGGTGCACACTGTTCCAGATGCTGTTCGAGCGCCTCTTCCTGGTCGAAGCTCAACTCCCCGTAAACGTACAGAGATAGTTCCGCTCGCACTGCTTCACAATTCATACAAACTCTCCCAAGGCCGTCCGCATCTTCTGAGTCGCCCGGAAGAGGCAATTCTTAGCTGCCTCTTCCGTCGTTCCGAGCACCTCGCCGATGGCTCGCAAGCGCATCCCCTGGTGGTGTCTCATTTCGAATACCGCGCGCTCGCGCGGTGTCAGATCGTCCAGCACTTTCAAAATCCGGTGGCGCAGTTCCGCGCTCATCAGCCGCCGCTGCGGGTCGCCTTCGGCCCTCGACTCGGCCACGCCCTCCAAACGGTCTTTCGGTCCGTCTTCGGTCTCGACGACGGCCGGTTCCTCGCGCCGCACTTTCCTCTTGCGTAGGTAATCCAGACAGAGGTTCGTCACAATCCGGTACAGCCACGTATGGAAGCTGCAATCGAACCGGAAGGAGTGCAGGTTCTTGTGGACCCGCAGGAATGCTTCCTGATAGATGTCCCGCGCATCCTCCTGAGACCGCAAAAGATTAAATGCCAGCCGCAGCACGGCTTGGTCGTAGGTGTACACAAGTTGTGCAAAGGCCTGCTCGTCGCCGCCCTGCGCCGCTCGAATTAAAGACGCTTCGTCCTGCACGCGTTCTGAGTCTCGCCGTAATATACCTGCTACCGCCGCCACTTCCGGTTCTCCGCTCATTTAGCGTTCCTCCCCATAGACGGAAGGAACCGGAAAAGGTCACGGTGCCCGCTGACACACTCATTCTAGTCGCGGCGCGATACTGTTAGGCGATGGCCGCCCGCCACCTGCTCTTTTTTTTCGCCCTGCCCGCGCTCGGTGCTGACTTTTTTCCCATGTCGGTCTGGTACGGGGGCGGCAAGGCGCGCGCGCCTATGCTCGCCCCGCAAGCCCGTGCGAATAAAGAGGTTTGGCGTAAGGACCTCCGCCAAATCAAGGCCCTGGGCTTCAACACGGTGCGCACCTGGCTCGACTGGGCCACCGGTGAACCGCGGGCCGCGCAGTACCAATTCGAAAACCTCGATGTGATACTCGAACTCGCCCAGGAAGAAGGGCTCAAGGTGTTCCTCCAGATGTATATGGATTCGGCGCCGGCGTGGGTGGGCCGGCAGTACCCGGATTCGCTGTTTGTCTCCGCCAGCGGAGCAGCCGTCAAACCAGAGTCTTCCCCGGGCTATTGCCTCGATCATCCCGGCGTCCGCAAAGCCGACCTGGCGTTCTACGGCGCCGTGGCCCAGCGCGTGAAGGGACACCCTGCGTTCGCCGGTTGGGACCTCTGGAGCGAGCCGCACGTGATCAACTGGGCCAACCCCACTTATATCCCCAACCCGGAGTTCTGCTTCTGCCCCCACACTCTCGCGAAATTCCGCGCCTGGCTCCGCCGCAAGTATGGTTCGATCGGCAAACTGAACCAGGCCTGGTACCGCACGTACGAAACCTGGGAGGAAGTGGAACCCGGACGCATGAGCACCATCCTGTCGTTCACCGACTACATCGATTGGAAGGCATTCCTCGCCGACAAACTGGGCGAGGATCTCCGCGACCGCTACAACGCCGTCAAGCAGGTTGTCCCGCAGTCGACCGTCACCAGCCATGCCGCCGGCGTCGGTCTGTTCGCCTCGCCGCATCACTGGGAAGGGCAGGCGGATGACTGGACCATGGCCCGGCAGGTGGACTTCTACGGCACCTCGTTCTACCCCAAGCATTCCGCCTTCGTCGACCGCGACCTTCCGTGGCGAGCCGCTCTCCTCGATTTCACCCGCTCGTTCGGGTTCGCGGGCGGACGCGGTGGATTCTACATCGGAGAACTCCAGGCCGGCTTCGGCACGATTGCATTGAATGTCAGCCCTACGGTGACGCCGGCGGATTTGCGCATCTGGACGTGGTCCGCACTGGCGCGCGGAGCCAAGGGCATCCACTATTACGCGTGGTACCCGATGAGCACAGGCTACGAATCGGGCGGGTTTGGCATGATCCACCTGGACGGCACGATTACCGAACGTGCGAGGATAGCCGGCGCGATCGCACGCACCGTCGATCGCCACCAGAACCTGTTCCTGGCCGCCCGCCCCCCGCGAGCGCAAATCGCCGTCATCTACAACCCGTTGGCGCATTTCGTGGGCGGACGCCAGCGCGCGGCCGTGTATGGGGGACCGCAAGGCGAGGTGATCGGCATCGAGCGCGACTCGCTCCTGGGCATTCACCGCGCCCTGTTTCCGCGCAACGTTCCAGTCGACTATGTGCACATCGACCACCTCGAACCGGGTACGCTACAAGGCTACAAACTCGTGTATCTGCCGTACCCGCTGATGCTGCCCGAAGCCGCCGCCGCACCCCTCCGGAACTATGTCGAGCAGGGCGGCGCACTGGTGGCGGAAGCGCGCCTGGGTTGGAGCAACGAGCGAGGCGTGGCCGCGAATCGCATTCCCGGGATGGGGTTGGACGAAGTGATGGGGGCCCGCGAACGCGACGTACAAACCGTCCAGGCCCAGACAGCCGTCCTCGAATGGACCGCGGCCGGCTTCGCTCCGCTGCCGCCCGGAGCGCGTATTCCCGGCCGTTGGTACGAAGAAGCGTTGGAACCGTCGCACGTGAACGCACGCGTGGCAGCCCGGTTTCCGGGTGGCGCACCCGCGGCTGTTCTGTCGAACTTTGGGCAGGGGAAAACGCTGCTGCTGGGCTCCTATGTGAGCGCCGCCTACCAGGCCAAGCCCACCCAGGAAGGGGAGCAGTTCTTCGCCGCCTTGCTCGGTTGGGCGAACGTGACGCCGCCGCTCACGGTAACGCCCGAAGGAGTGGAAGCCAGGCTCCTGGAGGCCGCAGGTTCGCGGCTGCTCTTCGTGTTCAACCACCGGCCGGAGGCGGTCACGGCTGCCATCGAAATGCCTGGCATGACGAAAGCCGAGGACTTGCTCACTGGGGAGCCGGTCTCCAGTCTTCGCCGGGAGTTGGCGTCCTCGGACGTCTGGGTGGTCAAATTGACCCCCTGAAATCAGCCGGATCGCGACAGGAAGGAACTCAGCAGCGAAGTCCAACTGTTGGCTTTGCGTTTCGGCGTGGAATCCGCCGCGGCGGACTTCCCGCTCAATACTTCCGCCAGCGCCTGGAGGCTCTTGGTAAACGGAGTACCCCCGGCAACAGTCTTGCCCTCAACGAGCGCCTTCTGCACGGCTTCGTAGTCGCTTGGCAAGACGTGTGTGACATCGGTGTGCAACGCGGTTTCGATCGCATCCTGCGTGAGTCCCGCTTCCGGGTTGTAGCGATTCAGGATGAGGCGAACCTTGCCCCGCTCGATATGATTCCTGTCCAGGTGCTGCAGAACGCGCTGGGCACTTCGCAGGGCCGGCAGTTCGTTAGTCGAGACCAGCAGGATCTGGTCAGTCGCCGCGGCCAGCGATAGCGACCAGGGACTGAACGGTTCTCCGAGGTCCAGCACCACAACGTCGTATGCCGAACGGGTGAAATCCACAATTGGTGAGGGGTCCGGAAGTTCGACCATCGGCTCGACACCATTCTCCGGCGCTAGGAGAACATCCACCCCATGTGTAGAGCAGACCAGCCCGCGCCATATGTCGCCATCCAGCGACCCCGATCGCGACAACGCATCGAGAAAGCTATAGGGCCATTTCAACTTCAGTAGGAAATTGATGACGCCCGTGGACGGGTCCAGGTCTGCCAGCAACGCCCGGTTGAGCCCCAATCGCCTCCATTGGAACGCGAGATTGGTGGCAATCGTCGAGGCGCCGCAAGCGCCCTTGGCGGGCATCAGAGCGATCACTTTGCAGGTAGAATCTGAGACGCCGAGCGCAGGATTCAGTCGCGCCAGCCGCTCCAGGACCGGCTTCAACTGCTCGCTCGACAGGGGCTGCAGCATAAACTCGGCCGCCCCCTGGCGCAGGGACGAGAGGATCAGGTCGGGGTCGTTACTGTTGAGCAGCACAACAACCTGGGTGGATGGGCTCGCCGAGGCGAAAACCGCCAGTACACGTAAGGCAACCTCGCGATTGCTACCCACATCGAGAAAACAAAACGTCGGCGACCGGCTGGCCAGGGTCTCCGCCAGCACCCGCAGATCCGGATACTCCTTCCACTCCACTACGGGCCATAGCGGGAGATGCTGGGCCAGTAAAGGTGCCAGTTCGACTGCGAGCCGTACATCGGGGCTAATGACCAGAACCGTCTTCACACTCACCTGCGATGACTCCCGAACCGAACCATCCAAATTCCGCTCAAAAATCTTCATCGGCCACCCAGACCGGGGATATTAAGGAAACTGTCGAAAAACTCAAAAATACGCCATCGCAAAAATCGAGTGAGAGTACTTGCTTCCGAATCAGACTATCACTATGGAAAGCGGTTTATGGCTACGGGGGAGGGACGACTGCCGCCGTGTGTCCGAACCGCTGAGGTAATAAATAATGAACACCTTCTCGACCGGACCTAAGACGGTTGCCATTTGCGAGACGCAGCCAGTGACAGCCGCGGGCCTGCGGGCCGTTTTGGGCGGCTCTCCAAACCTGCTTTTCCTGAAAGCCACCAACGCGCTGCCAGCCGGCACGGAGTTGCTGCGCTCCACCCCGCCAGACGTGCTGCTGCTCGACAAATCCTTTGGTACTCAAGTAGTTATGGACTGGCTCGCCGAGAGCAGGTCACTGCTCGCGGGAACTTCGGTCGTGGTTTGGGGAACCTCCATTACCGAGCCCGAGGCGTTACGCCTGTTGCAGGCCGGCGTGCGGGGAATCGTTCGGAAGACGGCCGCCTCCGAACTGATGATTGAGTGCCTCACCGCCGTCGCCTCCGGCGCCAACTGGATGGAGGAAAGCCTTTTCGGCGATTCCCAGCGCATGGAGCGCTACCCCCGCTCGGAACTCACCCCCAGGGAACACCAGGTGCTTGAACTCGTGGAACAGGGGATGAAGAACAAGGACATCGCCCGCAACCTGGGTATCCGCCCCGGGACTGTCAAAATCCACCTCAAGCATATCTTTGAAAAGACGGGTGTTCGGGGTCGCTACGGGTTGGCGTTGACCGGTCTGAAGGAAAAGGGCATGCTCGAGTTATCGCGGGCCTGACACGCCCGGGTCGACGGCGCAGGCGCCTTCGTTTGAAAAACGGTACCGGTTTGCGGCCACCCATTGATAGACCCGTTCCCCAACGGGGTTGAACAACGGCAAGAAGAAGGCCAGCAGCAAAGCGACCACAACGCGCCGGTACCAGATCCAATCGCTGGGGGGCGCGGCCAGCGCGGCGTCCACCAGAAGCAGAAACGCGGGATTGTAGAGCAGAATCAACTTGCAGGCACGAAACCCGGAACTGACTTGGCCGTCAGCCACCAGGTGAAGCCGTTCGACAAGTGCTTCCCGCGGAACCCCCCAGCGCTCGCCGATTCCCGATTGCAGCGGCAGCCACTGAAACTGGCGATCGAAGTCCACGCGATCCAGCCAGCGCCTGATCCGGTTGCAGATTCCGCAGTCGCCATCGTAGATCACCGTCAATTCCTTGGGCCACGCGATGAACACCAGCACGGCGGCCTGCATGGCGAAGAAGAACATCGTGAAGGTGGAACCGGTGAATTCAAGCAGCGACGCGTGAAACAGCACG
>JAEUQD010000032.1 GCA_016789925.1 Bryobacterales bacterium
CGGCCGGATGCGATCAACCGCGCCATGTCGCAGAAGAAACCGGGCGATTCGGTGGAACTGACGGTGTTCCGGCGCGGCCGCGCGGTAAAGGTCAACGTGCCGTTGTCGTCGACCACCGGCGCCGAACGGCTGTAGCCCCACGTGGTTTGAGTTCGCGGCGCCCGGCGGCCTCCGCCCGCGGCTCTCGTCTCCGCGACGCCCACGTGCCCCGAAAAGCTTCACATTCTCAACACCATCGAGCACGCGAATGACATTGCGTACGCCCAAGCCCGGACGTGGATGACGCCGGGCGGACTGGGCCCTGCGCCTCATCGCAGGAGTGCGAAAGAACGGCGTGAAGCTCTACGGCCCAGCCTCTATCCAGTTCTCGCAAACGCCGGCCTGAAGGCCCGCGGCAGCCTCAAGGCCGCCTAGCGGGCGCGCTGGCGGCCGATGATGGCGTAGTCGAGGGCGCCGAAGAACCTGTCGCGGAGGGTGGGGTCGAGGGCGGCCAATTCGGGCATGGACTCGATGGCGGGGGCGAAGCGGCGGGTGACCAGGTCGGCGAAGCCGTTCTCTTCGAAGTAGAACTCCAGCAAGGCGGGAGGGACGGGACGGGTGTGGGTGGGATCGAGGAAGAAATGGCTGGCGAAGATGGCCAGGCTTTCGGGATTCGGCGTCTCGATGGCGAGGACGCCGCCCGGCGCGAGTTTGTCGTGGGCGAGGCGAACGAGTTCCCAAACACGGGCAGGGGGCAGGTGTTCGACAACCTGGGAACAGAAAATGCCATCGACGGAGCGTTGGGGTTGAGCCAGGAGCCAGGCGAACAAATCGGCCTGTTCGACGTCGAGGCCACGCGTGCGGCAGTAGGCGACCAGTTCCGGGCTGAGTTCGACGCCGCGGGCGGGAATGCCGTTGTCTTTGAGGAGACTCAGGAATTCGCCACGGCCGCAGCCGAGGTCGGCGACCGTGCGGCAGTCGCGAAAGAAAGAGAGATAAAACTCGTGATTCTGGCGGACATAGGATTCGGGTCCGCGAAACTTGCCGGCAAAGCGCCACCAGTCGAGGTTGGGGAAGTCTGGCGGCGGTTGGGTGGTAGGGGCGGGCTGGGCGGCGGGGGAATACATCCAGGCTTTCTGGCGGAGGACGCGCAGTTCTTCGTGAACCGAGGTCTGGAACTCGGTGCGGGCGCGTTCGAGGTCGGTCCAGAGACGCTGCTGGATTTCGGCAGCGCTCCGGGTAAGCGCACCTTCGAAGTCGGCATGCTGGGCGCGGAGCTGGGCCTGGAGCAGATCGCGGTAGTTGGACTCCATCAAAGTGGCGCGATGGGTGAAGGCGGTCTGCTGGTCGGCGAGACCGCGGAGGAACTGGATCTCGTTGAGTTCGAGCTTACGGGCCCATTCGCTGCGCCAGGCGATCCAGTGAGCGCGGATGTCGTTGAAGTCGCGCTGGACGGGATCGATGGTATCGCGGAGGGCAGCATCGATCTTCGCATCGACAGCGGAACAGCGGGCGGCCAGTTCGTTGAGGGCGCGGTTGTTCTCTTCCAAAGCGGACAGGATGGCCTCGACAGCAGTGACGCCGGCGCGATTGAATTCCACCTGTTCACGGACGAGCCAGTGGAGGGAGCGGGCGAGCAGACGCTTGGCCGCCTGAATGAAAGTGTTGATAGGGCCGCCGGGGCGGGGATTGACCGAGCCAATCGCGGCGATCTTGCCGTAGGCAGCATCGCGCGCATGGAGGATGGGGAGCAGATCGGGCACGGTGAGGTGGCTGGGAGAGGCTTGCGTATGCCGTTGGCGAACACGCGCACGGACTTCGTCGAGCAGGGCCGTGAGTTCCGATAATTTCGGGTCTGAATTATCGCCGGCCACGCCGACCTTTCTCCGGCCGTTGGTAGGAAGCGGTAACCCTGGTGGTCAAGCCGCCGCGGGCAGCGAAATCGCCGAGGACAGTGGCCGAAGCCGGATCGCAGGCGGCGACGACGTCGCGCAGGTAGCGGTTGACGATGTTCTCCTGAAAGATGCCCAGGTTACGGTAGGCGAGCAGGTACATTTTGAGCGACTTCAACTCGAGGCAGAGCTTGCGCGGGGTGTAGGTGAGGGTTAGGGTGCCGTGGTCAGGGAGTCCGGTGCGCGGGCAGACGGAAGTGAACTCGGGAGTCGC
>JAEUQD010000036.1 GCA_016789925.1 Bryobacterales bacterium
AATCGACGCAGCAGGCGGCCGGCTTCCTGTTTCGGTTGTGACGGCTTGGGATCGATGCCAAGATCGTCGAAGAGAACGCGGTGGCTTGCGGGCGGCCACGAGGGCGGCGCGATGGGTCCCTCGATTTCGATCCAAAGAAAGGCGACGCCGGGCTGTCCACCGGGGGGCATGGGCGGATAGCGGTAGGAACCGGTTTTGCCTTCAGCGTCCACTTGCGGGACAGGCAGGCCGAGCAGACCGTACTCGACGGTTTGGCCGGCGAGCAGCGGCACGGTGGTCTCGTGAACGCGCGATCCGGGACCGATCTCGAGAATGCCTCCGACGGACTTCACATCCTCGGCGATGTCGTGGTTGGTAGGGCGGCGGGAGCGGAGCGTCATCGGCACTGGGCGCGTGGCATCGGTGACGCGGAACTCAGGGTGTTGCAGCACGGCGCGGGCGGAGAACCGCACGCGGTACTCGCCTGAGGCGGGGGCGGCGAAGCCACGCGGGAATGCGCCATACGGCCAACCCGGCGAACGGAACAAGCCCATCTCGAGGGCGGGGTCGTGCTCCAACTCCTTCGGTATTCCCCGTGACCGCTCACTCTCGACGTTGACGCCCTGGTTGCCGTGGATGAAGAACATCGAGTGGCGCGTGCCGGTGCTACGCAAGCCGGGAAACAGGTCGACGCCGGAGGTGCGGAACCGGGTGACGGGCGGCGGCGCGGGTGTCGAGACCACGGCTTGCCGCAGCGCGGCTTCGGCGGCATCGAGGTAGGAGGCAAGCTGGACGCGCGACATGTCGAGCGTCTCAGAGACCTTATTGAAATGATGCGCCTCGCGGTCCTCCGGCAGCATGTCTCGAATGTCGAGGTTCGGCAGGTGCAGGATGTCGCGCAGGTTCTGTTCATACTCGTCGCGGTTGAGGCGGCGCATGGGGCCGCGGCCGTTTTGAGCGGCATCGGCGAGGTCGGCCTGGTGGAGCGGCGGTTCCAGTTGCTTTAGAAAGGCTGTTCGCGCGGCGGCAGTGAACGGCGTCCCCTTTGGAGGCATTTCGCCCTTCTCGACGCGGTCGTGAATGCGGATCCAGCGTTCGCGTGTGGCTCGGTTGTGGAGGTCGAAAGACAGTGTTGTGAGGTCGAGCCCGGCCTGGGCGGATTTGCCGGTGTGGCAGCTTGCGCACGACTTGCCGATCGAGGCGCGTAGCTCGGGCGGAGTCTGTGCCGGCAGCAAAGCGACGAGCCCGAGGAAGACGAGTGGCGCTCTCATGTCTGAGGAGGGATCCTTACAAGATATTACTGCGGACCAGTTAACCGCTGCTAAGATTCCACAGTGTCTTCGAGAATGACAAGACGGCAGTGGGTTGCGGGCCTGGGTGCGGCGGCAGCAGGGTGCGGGCGGGGCGGTTGGCGGCTGGCGTATTTCGAGGCGGACGTGACGCCGCCGTTGGGCCACCCGCTGCTGGCCGGGACGATCGAGCCGGCGCGAGAAGTGGTGGATCCGCTGGGAGCGCGGGGAGTCGTGTTGAATGGGGGTGACGCGCCGGTTGTGCTGGTGGCGGTGGACTGGTGCGAGATCCGGAACGCGGCGCACGATCGCTGGCGGGCGGTGCTGGCTGGAGCGGCTAATACGACGCCCGATCGCGTGCTGGTGGCCACGCTGCATCAGCACGACACGCCCGTGATGGATATCGAGGCCCAGGCGATCCTCGATAGGGCAGGCGTCACGAATGGGCGTTTGTGCGACGTCGCTTTTCACGAAGCGGCTGTTCAGCGCGTCGCGGCGGCCTTGCGGCAGAGCCTCGCGGCGGCGCAACCCATCACCCACATCGGGACCGGCCTGGGCGAGGTCAGGGATGTTGCCTGCAACCGGAGAGCGCAGCACGCGGACGGCACCGCAAACTTCGACCGGTCGGCCATCGTCACCGATCCGGCGATGCAGTCGCTCGACCCCGGTCTCACCGACCCTTCGCTCCGCATGCTGACTTTTTGGAATGGCGATAGACCCATTTGCGCCGTCAGCGCGTTTGCGGTCCATCCCATCACAACGTACGGGAAGGGCGGGGTGTCGGCCGATTTCGCCGGTGTCGCGCGCGGGTTGTGGCGGAAGGCTCATCCGGAGATCCCGCACGTCTACTTCACCGCGGTGGCGGGCGATGTGACCGCGGGCAAGTA
>JAEUQD010000056.1 GCA_016789925.1 Bryobacterales bacterium
GGCGGCTTGCGCCGGACGACGCCCCACTCGTCGCGATACCGGTCTTCCTCCAGTTCGATGTCGCCGCCCTTGTCCGGCGCGCCGTGGGCGAAGGCTCTCACGTCGACGTCCAGGAATTCGAGGATGCGCTCGTCCATCTGAACGATCTGCTGCATGCGGTCCACCACAACGCCCGGTTCTCCGAAACCGAGCCTGTGACGCAGAGTGTCATAGGCCTGGAGAACCATCCCGGTGACGCGGGAACTGCCTAGATCTATGGGCAGTCGGTCGGGCTCCCGGTGATCGAGAGCAGCGAGCACTCTTTCTCGGTGTGTCATCGCTGCCATTGTAGGAGTGCTGAGGTCCGGTGGGAAGCGTCCTGTGCCGTGACGTCGTGACGAGACCACAACAGTAATTGACAGTGATGACGCCTTGAAGTATACTGGCCCAACCTTAATTCAGTCAGAGGGGGCAGGGAAATGCTCTTAGTGTACCGTTTGGCTCTTGCCTTGTGCTTCGCCGGTCTGGCCCTTGCGCAGACCGATCGGGGCATCATCAATGGGACTGTTACAGACTCGTCGGGAGCCAGCGTGCCTGACGCGGTCGTCTCGGCGACCAACACGGCGACCGGGGTCGCATTCGCGACGAGGTCCACCAGTTCGGGCGACTTCTCGATTCCCGCGCTGCCCGCCGGCTTGTATCGGCTCCGCGTCGAGAAACAAGGCTTCAAAGCCGCCGTCCGTTCGGACCTTACAGTTTCGGCGGGTGGCACGGCCACAGTCAACGCCCAATTGGAAGTGGGCGCTCTCACTGAATCGGTGCAGGTGGCGGCTTCTCTGGAATTACTGCAGACATCGACGGCCAAGGTTTCCACGTCCGTGGCCAATAAGATGGTGGATGAACTGCCCCTCGTGGTGGGCGGGGCCATGCGCGGCGCCTTCGACCTGGCGTTGATTACTCCGGAAGCCAACCAGCCTTCCGACCTCGAATTCAACGTCGGCGGCGGCCAGGGCGGGGCATTCGGCGCGACGCTGGACGGCGTCACGATTCTTACCGGCCGGGTCAATTCGGTGGAGTGGACGAACGTCAACACGCCTTCGATCGACGCGATTACCGAGTTTGCCGTCGAGACCAACGGCTTCAAGGCGGAATTCGGGCGCGGCCAGGGCGGTATGATCACGTTCTCGTCCAAGTCGGGTACCAACAACCTTCACGGAACCGCGTATGAGTTTCTACGCAACGATGCGCTGGACGCCCGGCGCTTTTTCGAGGACCGGCGGGGTAAGTATAAGCAGCACGACTTCGGCTGGAGCGTTGGCGGTCCGGTCTACATTCCGAAGATCTATAACGGACGCAACCGAACGTTTTTCTTCGCTTCCGGGGAGTGGTTCCGCAACCGGGTCGGCGCGGCCAGCGGGCGCTTCAGCATCCCTACGCCAGAGATGTTCAACGGAGACTTCCGCAACTGGGTGGACGGCAGCGGACGCGTGCTGCCCATCTACGATCCGGCGACGACGACCCCGAGCGGTACCGGGTTTACGCGCCAGCCGTTCGCCGGCAACCAGATTCCGCAGACCAGGTTCGCGAACCTTTCGCGGGCGTACGTCGGACTTGTTCGAGACATCCTGAAGCCCAACAATGGCGCGGCGCCCGGCACCAGCGACTATGTCCGCAACAACTTCATCAACAACCAGGGCACGGCGCTCGACCCCTGGACGAAGTTCAGCGCGAAAGGCGATCACAATTTCGGCCTGAACGATCGCGTCAGTTTCCTCTATAACAATGGCCTGCACGAAAGGCTGCCTGGCGCCGAGGGTTTCCCCGGGCTTCCTTATCCGCTGGCCGGGCCGTTGACGCTACGAGACAACAGCCACGTGATGCGCGGCACCTATGACAAGGTAATCACTCCCACCATCGTCAATCACATGTTCGGCGGCTTCAACATGTTCAAGAATCACAATGTCGCCCAAACGTACCTCGGTGGTTGGAACGCCAAGGGCATTTGTCTGAAGGGCGCCTGGGACTGCGACCGCAATCTGCTGATCGTCGATTCCTCCGACTACGACCGATGGGGGACACGGTCCTTTGACGGGTCAGAGAGCTTCGCCTTCTCGTTCGGCAACGACCTGTCCATCACAAAGGGAAAACACACCTTCAAGATGGGATACCTTTGGGAGCGCATTCATTACAATGGCTTCGGCGAAGCCACCATTGCCGGCCAGGTGACCGGAGACCGGCGCTCCACCAGCGTTCCCAACGATAACAACCTCTCCACCGGCGGCGGCAACGGATTCGCTTCGTTCCTGTTGGGCCAGGGCTATACCGGGGGCACGGAGAACGACCGTTTTCTCGGCCAGCAGTGGCGCAGCCACGCGATGTATTTCCAGGACGACTACAAAATAACCCCGAAACTCACACTCAATTACGGTGTCCGGTACGAGTTTACGCTGCCGCCCTTGGAACAGAAGGATCGGTGGAGCGACCTCGATCTGACGCTGCCGAACCGGCGGGCGGAAAATCTGCCTGGCGGGCTGCGGTTCGCCGGCTTCGGCCCCGGCCGGGAGAACAAGCGCACCATCGCACCGGGATGGTACGGTGGAATCTCGCCGCGCCTGGGCCTGGCTTACGCCTTGGACGGCAAAACAGTGGTGCGCGCCAGCGGCGGCCGGAGCTTCGGCGTGGCCAAGACCATCACGGGGAGCGCTCACTTTGAAGGCGCCTTCCTGATCTTTACCGCATCGAGCCTGGATAACGGCATCACGCCCGCCTTCCAGATCGATCAGGGCTTGCCCCCCTACGTCAAGCCGCCCGTGATCGATCCCACGTTTACCAACGGCGGAACCCCGGCGTACTGGGACGGCGAAGCGATCCGGCTGCCGGAGAACTATCAATGGTCGCTGTCCGTTCAACGCCAGGTCTCCGATTCCACGGTTGTCGAAGTGAACTACCATGCCACCATCGGTGCGCACCTGGTGGCCGGGCTGAAGCGCTACAACCAGCTCCCCTTCAGCATGTTGGAAAAGTACGGCCGCGCACTGCTGTCGAGCAGCATCGACTCACCCGCCGCCCAGGCTGCGGGCTTGCGCCGGCCCTATCAGGACATCAACTGCCAGTTCAGCACGACATGCGCCCCCGTCAGCGTGGCGCAGGCCTTGCGCCCTTACCCCCAGTTCCGGGACATCAACACGGCCGCGGGACAGGGTGACAAGAGCGGACACTCCAGCTACCACGCCTTCCTCTTGAAAGTCGACAAGCGCTACGCTCACGGCTCGACGGTGCAAGGTTCCTATGTGTTCTCCAAGCTGATCACCGACGCCGACGGCTACAACCCCGACAACGGGACACTGGACCACTACAACCGGCGTCTGGAAAAGTCGATTGGCGAATTCGATCTCACGCATAACGTCAAACTCACCTACATTTATGAGTTGCCGTTCGGAAAAGGCAAGAAGTGGCTGTCGGCCGGACCGGCGTCCTGGGTACTGGGCAACTGGCAGTTCGCCGGCAGCCAGTTCTATGCCAGCGGCTATCCGCTGACGCTGACCAACAGCGCCGCCTTGGGGAGCGTCCTCTTTAATGGGCGGAGCGCGGCCACGGTCAGTACCCACGAGGGCTGGATTGTCAACCGGGAAAACCCGAACTGGAAAGGCGCCGACCGCTTCTTCCAGCCGGCCTCATTCTTCGGACCGCAACCCACCGACCGGGCGGGAAACATGACGCGGCACAATCCCAAGGCGCGGCAGCCGTGGAACCTGAACGAGAACTTCTCGCTCGCCAAGAAGTTCCCCATTACCGAATCGATACGCCTGGACCTCCGCTGGGAGATGTTCAACGCGTTTAACCGCTTCCGGCCGAATCCCGGGAGCACGAACATTCAGGACCCGAACTTCGGCCGGGTGATCGCGCAACTCAACGAGCCCCGCCGCATGCAGTTGGGATTGAAGTTTTACTGGTAGCCGGGAATTGTGATGGCCGTTAGCCGCAGGCGATTGCTGCACGCTGTTTCGCTCACCGGCGCCGGCGTGGCCGCGGCCCAGCAACCGCGGCCCGCCGCGGCGCTCGATCCCCTGCGCAACGTCTCGGCCGCTTACGGAATCGATTTAACCGAGGACCGGCTGCGAATTCTTGAGCCGGTCCTCGCTCGCCGCTTCAGCCAGCTACGAACCCTTCGCGACTTCGAGATCGACGACGCCGTTGCTCCCACTCGAGGATTCTTCGGCGACTGACCTGGACGTCCCTGCGCAATGCCGTCTCCGGATCTCTATTATCAATCCGTTGCCGAGCTGGCGCCGTTGCTCAAATCGCGCAAGCTGTCCCCAGTCGAGTTGGTGCGCGCTTTCCTCGACCGCATCGAAGCCGTCAATCCACGGGTGAACGCCTTCATCACCGTGACCGGCGAGCAAGCGCTCCAACAGGCTCGCGTGGCGGAAAAAGAGATCGCGGCCGGCCGTTATCGCGGGCCACTGCACGGCGTGCCCTATGCCCCCAAGGACATGCTGGCCACCAAGGGCATTCGCACCTCCAATGGATCGAGGGCCACTTCGGCCTGGATCCCGAACTACGAGTCCACCGTCACTTCCCGCCTTAACCAGGCCGGCGCGATCCTGATCGGCAAACTCAACCTCCTCGAATTCGCGATGGGTAGCGGACAGAAGGGTCTCGTTGGACCCGCCCGCAACCCTTGGGATCTCGCCTATTCTCCCTCCGGCTCATCGAGTGGTTCCGGCGCTGCCGTGGCCGCCGGCATGGTTCCTCTCGCCATCGGAACCGACAGCGGCGGCTCCATTCGCAATCCGGCCAAGAGTTGCGGCATCGTCGGCCTAAAGCCCACTTATGGCCGGGTCAGCACCTACGGTGTAACCACCCTAAGTTGGACCCTTGACCACGTCGGGCCCATGGCGAAGACGGTCGCCGACACCGCACGCCTCCTCCAGGTCATCGCCGGCGCCGACCCCCAGGACCCCAACGCATCCGCGGCTCCCGTTCCCGACTACACCCGCTCGCTAACCGGCACTGTCAAAGGTTTGCGCGTCGGTGTCCCCACCGAACACTACTTCAACCATGTCCATCCCGAGACGGACGCCGCCCTCCGCCGCGCCCTCTCCTTATTACAGGGAATGGGCGCCGTGCTGGTGGATGTCCAGGTCCGCAACGCCAACCTTTGCGGTGTCGTCTCCTCGACCATCCTCGGTTCCGAATCCGCCGCCTTCCATCAGAAGCGGCTCAAGACCCAAGCGGACCTCCTCGATCCCCTTGTCCGCGAGCGCCTCGAAGCGTCCTCCTGCTATTCCGCCGTCGACTACATCAAGGCCCTGCGCCTGCGC
>JAEUQD010000075.1 GCA_016789925.1 Bryobacterales bacterium
AACCGGTCCGTTCACCGTCGTTGTCCAATCCCATGCCTATAAATCCACACATGGCGATCCGAGGCTTCCAACTGGTTACCAGGTGAAATACTCGCAGTTTATCTACGGCATTCCGATTGCCCGCGATGGCGCGGGGTTCTACCTGAAGCTCTTCCAGGGATTGTTCGCCGCCGTCGCCATTGCCATCATCGCGTTCTTCATCAAGCCCACCGACGTCGACCCGCGATTCGGACTGGGCGTCGGCGCGTTCTTCGCCGCCATCGCCAACTGCTACATCACGTCCTCGCTACTGCCCGACACCAGCCAGGCCTCGCTCGCCGACACGGTCAACAGCGTCGCGATCTTCGCGATCTTCCTGACGCTCGTGCAATCCACCATCTCGCTCTACGTCTACGACCTTCAGGACAACCCCCCGCTGGCGCGCCGCTTTGACCGTGCTTCGGCGCTCATCGTCACGCCCGCCTACGCGATAATCAACCTCCTCATCTACCGGGCCGCGGCGCCTTAGGGAGGAAGGCCGGCGGAGAGGGAACCGAACAGCGGGTCACCGGGCACGTACGCGTTGGCGCCGGACGGCCGGCGGTTCGTGGGGCTGACGCCAACCGGCAATAGCTAGCGCTAGGCAGTGCGTCGGGCGGGCTTGACGAACGTTGAGGGACGATGGCGGGAGTTCGCCGTGCCGGAGCCGATCAGCGATCACTTCGATGGCAGGTATTGCTGATTGCCTCTTCCCGCATCACACCGTATGTCATGGCGCCGCCCGTCGTCTTCCTTATCGAGTTCAATCGAGAGGTGTACCTCCTCTTTGTAAGCCGGTGCGATAGACTGTGCAGAACACAATGCCGATGGCGGCCGGCGATCAACTCGGACCGTATGAGGTCCTCGCGCCCTTGGGCGCGGGTGGGATGGGAGAGGTGTACCGGGCGCGAGATACCCGGTTGGGACGGACCGTTGCCGTCAAAGTCCTGCCCGCACATATCGCCCAGCGCGAAGACGCCCGCTCCCGTTTCGAACGCGAAGCCCGCGCGGTAGCGTCGTTGAACCATCCGCATATCTGCACGCTCCATGATATTGGACCGAATTACATGGTCCTGGAGTTGATTGAGGGGGAGACGCTGGCGGCGCGAATCGAGAAGGGGGCATTGCCGCTGGATCAGGCACTGAAGTATGCGGTGCAGATAGCGGATGCGCTGGACCGTGCGCATCGTGCGGGTGTGACGCACCGCGACGTGAAGCCCCAGAACATCATGCTGACGCGGGATGGGGTGAAGGTGCTCGACTTCGGGTTAGCGAAGTCGACGGCCAAGCCCGCTCCGACGCAGGAGACGCTGACGGACGTGTTGACGACGGAGGGGACGGTGCTGGGGACGCCGCAGTATATGGCTCCGGAGCAGTTCGAAGGCAGAGAAGCCGACGCGCGCTCAGATATTTGGGCCTTTGGAGCCGTCCTCTACGAAATGGTGACGGGGCGGAAGGCATTCGTTGGGAAGAGTTATACGAGTCTCGTCGCGGCGATTCTGGGAGGGGAACCCGCGCCGATGGCGGTGAAACCGTTTACGCCGGCGTGGCTGGAGCGGCTGGTGCGGCGGTGTCTGGAGAAGGACCCGGAAGACCGTTGGCAGTCGATGCGGGACATCGTGTTGGAGTTACGGTCGCCGGGAGTGGAAGTCGCTGCCGTTAAGAAGGCGAGTTACTGGCCATGGGCCGTGGCTGCCTGCCTCGCTGTCGCTTTGGCTGCGGTGTTGTTCGTCCACTTCCGTGAGACGATACCGGAACAGCCCGCGCTGACTACCTCGATCAACCCGCCGGACAACGCCGCGTTCAATGAAACCGCGATTTCACCGGATGGGAAGATGCTGGCATTCACGGCCACGACGGCCGACGGCAAGCGGCAACTCTGGCTGCGGCCGCTGGATGCGCTGACGGCGCGGGCGCTGGAGGGGACCGACCGGGCGGAGGCGCCGTTCTGGTCGCCGGACAGCCGGTGGATCGGTTTCTTCGCGCAAGAGAAGCTGAAGAAGATCGAAGCCGGCGGCGGTCCGGTGCAGACTTTGTGCGATGTCGCGACTCCGCGTGGCGGGGCCTGGAATGCGGAGGGCGTGATTCTGGTCGGCAGTGCGCCGGGGCCCTTGTTCCGCGTACCTGCGCAGGGAGGGACGCCGGCGCCGATTACCACGATTGACCCCGCCAACGGGGAGAGGTCGCACCGCTGGCCGGTTTTCGTGGCCGGCGGGCGGAATTATCTATACCTGAGTGGCACCACCGGGACCGCTACGAAGGGTATCTTTTTGGGGACGCTGGACGGGCAGGAGCCCACGCGCCTGGTGGAGGAATATTCGAACCCAGGATACACAGAAGGGCCCGCAGGGGAGGGCTACCTTTTGTTTGCGCGCGCCGGGACATTGATGGCGCAGCGGCTCGATACTGGGAAGCGAGCGCTTGTCGGGGAGGCGTTCCCGGTGATGGAGAGAGTGGACGTGGATCCGCGCGGACGTGCGCCGTTCACGGTATCCGGGAACGGGATGCTGGCCGTGGAGCCGGGATCGTCCGCGCAGGCGCGGTTGGCGTGGATGGATCGCACGGGCAAGCGGCTGGATTGGGTCGGCGAACTGGGCGCCTTCGGGCTTGAGCCGGTGCTGTCCCCGGATGAGAAGCAGGTCGCGTTCTTTCTCAAGGGTGATATCTGGGTGCGGGATCTGGCGCGCGGCATTTCGACTCGGCTCACTTTTGACTCGAGACTTGATCGCGCACCGGTCTGGTCGCCGGATGGGGGCCGCATCGTATTCAGCGCAATTCGCGATACAGGACTGGGAGATCTGTATGTGAAGAGCGCCAGTGGTGCAGGGCAGGAAGAGTTGCTTTTGACTAGCGGCAACGATAAGCGGGCCAGTGACTGGGCGGGTGGTGGACGAGGACTGCTTTACCGCGAGATCCACCCGAAAACGAAGAGGGACCTGTGGCTGCTGCCCATGGAGGGAGAGCGAAAGCCCGTGCCGCTGCTGCGGACGGAGTTCAATGAAAGCGATGGCGCATTCTCTCCGGAC
>JAEUQD010000120.1 GCA_016789925.1 Bryobacterales bacterium
GACACCATCGACTGGCTGATCAAGAACATCCCCAACAACAACGGGCGCGCGGGTATTTGGGGTATTTCGTATCCGGGCTTCTATGCGGCCATGGGCGCCATCGATTCCCACCCCGCCCTGAAAGCCTCGTCCCCCCAGGCGCCGGTGGCCGAATGGTTCATCGGCGACGACTTCCATCACAACGGCTGCTTCTTCCTCGCCCACGCCTTCAACTTCTTCATGCGCAACGACTGGGTCCGTCCGGAGCCCACCAAGAAGCGCCCCGAATCGTTCGACATGGAAACGCCCAACGGCTACGACTTCTACCTCCGCATGGGGCCACTGGCGAACGCCAACGAGAAGTTCCTGAAGAACAAGTCGACCTTCTGGAACGACATGACGAAGCATCCCAACTACGACGAATTCTGGCAGGCCCGTGCTCTTCCGCCCCACCTCAAACAGCTCAAACCCGCCATGCTCACGGTCGGCGGCTGGTTCGACGCCGAAGACGTCTACGGACCCCTCCGCGTCTTCGAATCCATCGCCAAAAACGGCAACCCGCCCCAGAATACGCTCGTGATGGGTCCCTGGTATCACGGCCAGTGGGCGGGCGACCCCGGCACGCACCTCGGCAATGTCCGCTTCAACGCCAAAACGGCCGAGTTCTACCGCGAGAAGATCGAGTTCCCGTTCTTCGAGCAGCACCTCAAGGGCAAGGACGACGCCAAGCTCCCCAAGGCCTATATGTTCGCCACCGGCGTCAACGAATGGCGCCGCCACGACACCTGGCCCCCGCGCGAAGCCGATGATAAGACGCTCTACCTCCACCCCGGCGGCAAACTCGCCTTTACCGCTCCGGCGAGCACCGCCGGCTTCGATGAATACATCTCCGACCCCGCCAAGCCCGTGCCCTTCTACGACTACATCGCCCAGGGCATGACCCGCGAGTACATGACCGACGATCAGCGCTTCGCCGCCACCCGCCCCGACGTCCTCGTCTACCAGTCTGAGCCGCTCAAAGGCGATGTCACGCTCGCCGGTCCCTTTACGGCCTCGCTCCAGGTGGCCGTCACCGGCACCGACGCCGACTTCGTCGTCAAGTTGATCGACGTCTACCCCGACAACTTCCCCAACTACTCACCCAACCCCAAGGAGATCCAGATGGGCGGTTACCAGGCCCTGGTGCGCGGCGAACCGTTCCGCGGCCGCTTCCGCAACGGCTTCAACAAGCCCGAAGCGTTCACGCCCAACCAGGTCACCAAGGTCGAGTTCGAACTGCCCGACGTGTACCACACCTTCCGCCGCGACCACCGCATCATGATTCAGGTCCAGAGTTCCTGGTTCCCCCTGGTGGATCGCAATCCCCAGAAGTTCGTCGACATCTATAACGCGCGTGAGGCCGACTTCCAGAAGGCCACCCACCGCGTGTATCATTCTTCTACCCTCAAGGTCCGCCAACTTCGATAACGATGAAAGCTCTATCCCTCTTCGCCGCCTTCCCGCTGCTGGCCGCCTCGCCCTTGACCGATGCGGAAATCGCCCGCCGCGCCGAAGCTCTCAAACCGAAGCTGATTGAAACGCGCCGCCACCTCCACATGTACCCGGAACTCTCGAACCGCGAGAAGGAGACGGGCAAGTACATCGCCGAGCGCATGCGCCAGTTGGGCTACGAGAACGTCCAGACCAACGTTGCCCTGCACGGCGTGGTGGCCACGCTCAAGGGCGGCAAGCCCGGACCCGTCGTCGCGGTGCGCGCCGACATCGACGCCCTCCCGGTCACCGAAACGCTCAACGTCCCCTACAAGTCGAAGAACGTGGGCGTCAAACACGCCTGCGGCCACGACATTCACATGACCGTGCAGTTGGGCGTCGCCGAACTTCTTCAGCAGATCAAGGCGGACCTGCCCGGTACCGTCAAGTTCATCTTCCAACCGGCGGAAGAGTCGCCCCCGCCCAATGAAGAAGGCGGCGCCCTATTGATGATCAAGGAAGGCGTTCTCGAGAATCCGCGCCCCTCGGCCATCTTCGGGCTCCACACCACGCCCAACCTGCGCGCCGGACAACTCGGCTACACCCCGGGCGCGGCCATGGCTTCGGCCGACCGGTTCACCATCAAGATCCGCGGCAAACAGGTGCACGCCGCCTGGCCGCACGACGGCATCGACGCCACGCTCCTCGCCGCTGAGGCGGTGATGGCGCTGCAATCCATCCGCTCCCGCCGCATCGATCCGTCCGAACCGTTCGTCCTTTCGGTGGGCTCGATTCACGGCGGCAACCGCTTCAACATCATCGCGCCGGAGGTCACCATGGAGGGCACCATCCGCACGCTGAACGAGGATGTCCGGCAGAAAAGCCACCGCCTGATTCGCGAGATCCTCGACGGGGTCACGCGCGCCCACGGCGGCAGCTTCGAGTTCGTTGTCCATCCGCCCGGCTACCCTGTCACGTTCAACCAGCCGGAACTGGCGGAAAAGTCGGTCCCGACGCTGCGCCGCATTGTCGGCGACAAGAACGTGATCCTCGTCAAGCCGTCCATGGGCGGCGAAGACTTTTCGGAGTTCCAGAAGATCATCCCGGGCTTCTTCTACTGGCTGGGGGTCGGCAACCCGGACAAGGGCTTCACCGGCGCGCTCCACACGCCCGAGTACGATGCCGACGAGGACTCGCTGCCCGTCGGCGTCCGCGCCATGACCGCCACACTCCTTGATTACCTGACGCGCACGCCATAATAGTCAGGTAACCTCAACATGCGCGAACGCGGCATCGTCTCGCCCGCGGCCCTCGACGGCGAGCAACAACTCGAAGTAACCCTGCGCCCGTCGCGCCTGGCCGACTTCACCGGACAGTCGAAGCTCAAAGAGATCCTCGCCATCGCCATCACGGCCGCGAAAGCGCGAGGCGAGGCTCTGGACCACGTCCTTCTGCACGGTCCCCCAGGTTTGGGGAAGACAACGCTGGCGTCCATCATTGCCCAGGAACTCGGCGTCCCCTTCGACCTCACCTCCGGTCCTATCCTCCAGAAGAAGCTCGACCTCACCGGCATCCTCTCCAACATCCGCGACCGCCAGGTCTTCTTCATCGACGAAGTCCAC
>JAEUQD010000280.1 GCA_016789925.1 Bryobacterales bacterium
AAAGCGGTGGCAGGGGCCGGTCCCACTCGCGGAGTTCCACACAGAGGTGACCGCCGAGGCAATCCCGGCGCTGGTGGCCGCCTGCGACATCGACCACACGGTGAAGCCTTCGCTGAGCTTCCAGGGCGGGCGGTTGGCGGCGGAGCGGCACCTGCGCGCGTTTCTGGATACGCGCCTGTCGCGGTATGCGAAGGAACGCAACGAGCCCGCGGCGCACGCCACATCGAACCTGAGTCCATGGCTCCATTTCGGCCACATCGGTTCGCTGGAAGTGGCGCTGGCGGCCAAGATGGAGGCGGAGGATCGGGGCGGGTCGGCGGAAGAGTTTCTGGAAGAGTTAATCGTGCGGCGGGAGTTGGCGTTCAATCATGCCCGGTTTGCGGGGAAGGATGTTGCGTCCTTGCGTTCGCTGCCCGACTGGGCGCGTAAGACGTTGGGGGAGCACGCCGGGGATACGCGCGACCCGGTCTACACACGGGAGGAATTCGAACGCGCGCTCACGCATGATGCGCTGTGGAACGGCACACAGAAGGAGATGCTGCTGCGCGGCAAAATCCACGGCTACTACCGGATGTATTGGGGCAAGAAGATTATCGAGTGGTCGGCCAGCCACGAAGAAGCGCTCGATACGATGGTCTACCTGCATGACCGCTACGCACTGGATGGGCGCGATCCGAACACCTACACGAACATCCTCTGGTGTTTCGGCTTGCATGACCGCCCCTGGCAGACGCGTCCGATTTTCGGCATGCTTCGCTACATGTCGCTGGAGGGGATGAAGAGAAAGACGGGGGTGGATGCCTACCTGCGCGAGATTGCCTACCTGGAAGCCACCAAGCGTGACCGGCATCGAATACAATAACAACAACTTGGAGGCGCGCGACCGGAGACGCGGGCTACTGCCGGAAAGGAGCCCATGCAAGTCACGATAACGGGTGCGTCGGGGTTTATCGGCCGCCGGCTGGTGAGTCAGTTGGAAGCAGCCGGCCATACGATTCATGTTCTCGGGCGTTCACCGCGCAAAGGCGGGTCGCCCTCCGCTCACTTTTCCGTTTGGGAGCCGGAGAAAGGTCCGCCGCCTCCCGCCGCACTGGCCGCGGATGCCGTGATTCACCTGGCTGGCGAACCAGTGTCGCAGCGCTGGAGTCCGGAAGTGAAACGGCGCATCCGAGACTCCCGGGTGATCGGCACCCAACAACTGGTCGCCGGCCTCGGGCAGGCGGAACAGCGCCCTAAGGTGCTGGTGACGGCTTCGGCCGTGGGGTACTACGGGGATCGGGGCAACGAAGTCCTGACCGAATCGGCGGGTCCCGGCGACACCTTCCTTTCGCGGATTTGCGTGGAGTGGGAAGCTGCCGCGAATGAGGCGCGGAGTCTCGGTATGCGAGTGGTTCCGGTGCGCACCGGCCTGGTGCTTGGGAAAGGGGGCGGGGCGCTCGAGAAAATGCTGCCTTTGTTCAAGGCAGGAGTCGGCGGCAAATTGGGCGCCGGTACCCAGTGGATGCCCTGGGTCCATCTCGATGACTTGGTGAGTTTGATGGTGCGGGCGGTGGAAGACGGGTCCTGGGATGGTCCGGTGAATGGGGCGGCGCCCAACCCGGTGACGAACGCCGATTTCACGGCTGCGTTGGGCCGGGCCGTGCACCGTCCGGCGCTGCTCCCCGTACCTGAGTTCGCCGTCAAGGTGCTCTACGGCGAGATGGCGCAAATTCTCTTCCATTCCCAGCGGGTGATCCCGCAATTTCCGCTGTCCGCGGGCTTCGAGTTCCGCCATCCCGAACTGTTCGGCGCGCTGAAAGCGATTCTGGCTTGATCGTGATAGACTGAAAAGGTTATGGCTATCCCCAACGCGCGGCGTCTTCGCATTTCGGGTCCTGAAGGTCAAGTGGCGACGATCGTCGCTGTTCTCCCCAAGGGCACGGATGTGGACGCTTACACCAAAGAGGCTTCGTCGCGTTTTGACTGGAAGGCTTGGTCGGATGCCCAGCAGCGCCAGTTCAAGGTCCGCGTCGGTCAGCAGAAGCAGAAAAAGGCGAAGTAGTTTCGCTTTTCACTCCAACGAAATCACAAAGCCGCCGGTCGGATTCCGGCGGCTTTGCTGCGTTTCAGAGGCGGTTCCGCAGTACCCCAAGCCAGCGGGTGGCCGCCAGGCCTACTTGTGCGTCGGGGTCGCGCGAGAGGTCTTCGAGGACCTTCACGGTGGCCTGGTCGCCTGAAAGGGCGAGAATGCGGGCCATTTCCGTTTTCTCGGCCGCGGTCCGCTGGGACAGGTTGGGATAGAGGGATTCCCGCACGGCCTGATTCCGGGCCAGTTCTTCGAGAAAGGGAGCGGCGACACCGGACCAGCTTGAATTATTGAGCGAACTGAGGAGGTAATCGAGCGGAGAGAACTGCGTCAGGTCCCTCTTGCCCAGCATAACGGCCGCAAAGGCGAGCGACAACTGCGCCGTCTTCTTCTGCTCCTCGTTGAACATTTTCTCGATTCTCGCGAGATCCTCGGTCTTGCCCAGGCGGCCGATGCCTTCCGCCGCGGCGGCGCGGAGCCCTTCGTCGCGATTGGTGAGATAGCTTTCAAACAGGGAGCGATTGGCTTCGTCGGGGATCATGCCGAGCGAGCCGAGAGCCGCCCGGCGGACGCGGTTGTTCTTGGCACGGTCGAGAGCCTCACGCAGCCGCGGCTGGGCTTCGCGGTGGCGCAGAATGCCGACGGTCTCGATGGCGCCGATTTGAACCCGTTCGTTCAGGTCGGTGATGAGGAACATGACGCCCTCGGCGGACTCGGGATTGCGGATTTTCTGCAATGCCACCAGGCATTCGTAGATGAGGTCGGTGTCGCGCTCTTTGTTCTTGAGCGCCGCCAGCAGGTTCGAGGTCGCGGCGCGGCCCCGAAGAATTCCCAGCGACCGGGCGGCGTTGCTGCGCACGCCGAGGTCGGGGTCGTCCTGAACGAGCTTTCCAAACGTGGCGATGATCTCGGGACGCACCTGGAGCGATGGTTCGATCATCTGGGTGTTGGTGTCGGTGAAGCGTCCCTTGATACCGCGGCCAACTCGGCGGATGCTGGACGTCCAGCCCTTGTCGATATAGCCGGGAAGGTAGAAGTTCGTGATCCCGGCGATGGCCGGGATGCGGACGTCCGCCTCTTTGTCGGCGAGCGCCGCCTGGAGCGGATCGAGGGCCTGAATGGTGCCCAGTTCCGCGATGGCGGTGGCGGCTTCCTTGCGGACGTCGACACTTTCGTCCTTGAGATAAGGCACGATCTGCGGAATCGCGGAAGCGCCCTGCTTGGCCAGGTCGCGGACTCCGCGCGCACGCTCCTTGGGGGTCGAATCCTGCGAATAGCAGACGAAAGACAGGAGGAGAGCGGCAGACAACAAGCGCATACCCTTATTGTCACCCGCGGGCAACACGCCAGGCTATCGGACGAATTCCACCTGAATCCGGCGGTCGATCAGGCCTGCTTCGAAACCCATGTCCAGCAGCTTTTGCGCCGCCTTGGGAACGTCTTCGCCGCAGTCGATGGTGTGGTGGTTGACGTACATCCCGACAAACTTTTCCGCTAGCGGAGTCTCCATATCGCGGGCGAACTGCATCGCATAGGCCAAGGCGGCCTCCTGGTGGTCGAGGGCGTGCTGGATGCTCTCCTTCATCAGACGGCAGCATTCGGACCTGACGTCGGCGGGCAGGTCGCGCCGCAACGCATTGGCGCCCAGCGGCAGCGGCAAGCCATACTTCTGCTTCCACCAACGGCCGAGGTCGACGACATTGTGAAAGCCGCCTTTGGCGTAAGTGAGTTGGGCTTCGTGAATCACCAGGCCGAAATCCACCGATCCCGAGCGGACCGCGTCCGGAATCTTGTCGAACGGTGTCAGGACTTCCACGAAATCGGGCTCGAAGAGCTTCATCGTGAGGTACGCGGTGGTGAGCTTGCCGGGAATTGCAACGCGCTTCCCCTTGACGTCTGACGCCGTCAGGGGCCGAGTGGCGATGAGCATCGGTCCATAACCGTCTCCGACGCTCGATCCGCTGGCCATCAACTGATACTTGTCGGCCACATAGGGATAGGCGTGATAGGAGATGGCGGTGAGTTCGTAAACACCGTCCATCGCCTTGCGATTCAAGGTTTCGATGTCCGCCAATTCATGTTTGACGGTCACCAGACGCGAGCGTATTTTCTTGGTTGCCAGCGCGTAGAACATGTACGCATCATCGGAGTCGGGACTGTGCGCACAAACGATCTCCCGCGGTTCGGAGGACTGCATAAGTAGGGAATCCACCATCCTAGCATGGCGTCCGGCTAGCTAGGTCACCGGGCCGGGATTGAATGGGGCGAGGGCGTTGTGCAATCCCCAATGATCCGCCCAGGTCTTCTTACGGCCGCTGGCGACATCGAGCATGAATCGAAACAGTTCCCAACCCACGTCTTCGATGGTGGCCTGCCCAGTGGCGATCCGGCCGGCGTCGATATCGATCAGGTCGTACCAGCGCTCGGCGAGTGCTGTTCGCGACGATACTTTGACCACCGGGACCAGCGCCAGCCCATAGGGCGAACCTTCGCCCGTGGTGAAGACGTGCATGTTCATCGACGCCAGTTGCTGGGTACCGCAGATGAAGTCGCTGGCCGGCGTGGCGGCGAAGACAAGGCCCTTGGTGGTGACGCGTTCGCCGTGCGAAGCGACGCCCATCAAGGCCGACGAGCCGGCCTTGGCGACTGAGCCGAGCGCCTTCTCCACGACGTTCGACAGTCCGCCGCGCTTGTTCCCCGGGGTAGGGTTGGCGGAGCGGTCGGCGGAACCGCGGGCGAGGTAGTCGTCGTACCAGCGCATCTCGCGGATCAGGTCGCGCGCGATATCGGGGGTGGCCGCCCGCGGCGTCAACAGGTGAACGGCATCGCGCACCTCAGTGACTTCGGAGAACATGACCGTGGCCCCGGCGCGCACCAGGAGGTCGGCCGCGAAGCCGACCGCCGGATTGCACGTTACGCCGGAGAAGGCGTCGCTGCCGCCACATTGCAAACCGACCGTGAGTTCCGAGGTCGGGCAGGTGACGCGGGTGCGTTTGTTCAACTGTTCGAGGCGGGTTTCGGCAAACCGGAGAATCGCGCCGATAATGCTTTCAAAGCCGCGAAGTTCTTCGTCCTGAAGGCGGAGAACATAGGGGTCCTCACTGAGGACGGCCAACTGCGCCGAGGCCAGGCGTTGAAGCGTGGTTTGCGGCAGCATGCGGGCCGGCTGCATCTTTTCGCAGCCCAGCGACACCACCAGCGGCGCCGCGCCAAAGTTGGGATGGCGGGCGATGTGGCCGAGGGTGCGAATGGGGATGCCCGCTCCGGGAGCGTCGATGGCGACGCCGCAGCCATAGGTGTGTGTGATGGCCACAACGTCGTCGACGTTGGGGAAGCGCGGCAGCAGTTTCGTCTTGATGAGCTTGACGGCGTAATCGACGGTGGGCGCAACACACTGCACGGTCGTGGTGATGCCGAGGATGTTCTTGGTGCCTACGGACCCGTCGGCGTTGCGGTAACCCTCGAACGTGTATCCTTCCAGGGGCTGCAACGGCGCGGGTACCGCCGTGGACAACGCGAGTTCATCGAGCGAGGGTGCGGCCGGCAGGTTGAGCATGTCTTCCCGCACCCACGTTCCGGCGCCGAGCGCGCGGTTGGCCGTGCCGATCACCTCTCCATAGCGGTAGATGGGTTCGCCCTCCGCAATCGGACGCAACGTGATCTTATGGGCTTGCGGGATTCCCTCCGCGGCTTCCAGCCCGGAGGCAAACCGGTCGCCGGGGCGAACTCCATCCGGGTTGACAATAATGGCGACGTTGTCGCGGGTGTGGACGCGAACGTAGAGCGGCTCCATCTCTTGAGGATAGGGGTTCCGCTCAGAGGTTGATAATGTTGCCGTCCGCGTCGACGTCGAGGCCGAACGCGGCGGGCTTGGCGCCGAGTCCGGGCATCAGCAGCATATTGCCGGCAATGGCGACCACAAAGCCCGCGCCGGCGGCCAGGTGAGCGTCCGACACCGTGAGCGTCCAATTCTCCGGCGCGCCCAGCAGCTTCGGATTATCGGTGAGCGACGATTGCGTCTTTGCCATGCAGACCGGCAGGTTGTCGTAGCCCAACGAGGAAAGCTTCTGAATCTGCTTCCGCGCTTTCGATTCGAAGTGAACATTGGCAGCGCCGTAGATCTGGCGCGCGATGACGTTCACCTTCTTCTCCAGTGGGAGGTCGGGGGGATAGAGCGGAATGGCGTGCGCCGGCTCCGCCGAGGCTTCCATCACGGCTTCGGCCAGTTCCCGGCCGCCTTCGGCGCCGCGCGCGAAGACGTCGGTATCGGCGCAGCGAACCTGTTGCGATTGACAGAACTGCCGGATCACCGCGAGGTCCGATTCGGCGTCGCCCGCAAAGCGGTTGAGGGCAACCACAATGGGAACGCCGAAC
>JAEUQD010000321.1 GCA_016789925.1 Bryobacterales bacterium
GGTGGACGCAGCAATCGCGGTGGACACCTGGCGGCTGCCCACGACCGCGGCCTCGCGCGCGCCGTGGCCTTTTTCGCGCAGGCGGTAGACGTTTTCGAGGACGACGATGGCGTTGTCGACGAGCATGCCGACGCCGAGGGCGAGGCCACCGAAGGAAACGGTGTTCAAGGTGAACCCGGCAAAGTACATGAGAGCGAAGGTGGAGATGACGGAGATCGGAATGGCGATCCCGATAATGATGACGCTCGAAAAACTGCGCAAGAAGAGCAGGAGGATGAGGACGGCGAGACCGGAGCCCTGCACAGCGGAGTCCTTCACGTTGTTGATGGCGGCTTTGATGAACTCGGAAGTGTCGCCGGTGGAGGAGATCCGGATGTTCGGATAATCACGGTGAAGGTTATCGACTTCTTTCCACACTGCGTTGGCGACATCGACGGTGTTGGCGCCGGACTGCTTATAGACAAAAAGCCGAACGGCAGGGGAACCATTGACTCTCACGAGTTGGCGCACTTCCTCGTGGGAGTCCTCGACATCGGCGATCTCGCGCAGATGCACGGGCACTCCGTTGCGAGTGGTTACGACGAGGTTCCGGATATCCTCGAGGGTCTGGAATTCGCCCTGGGTGCGGAGGAGAACTTCAAAGCGGCCTTCGGTGACCGGACCAACCGGCCGATTGAGGTTCTCCTCGCGCAGGATCTGGGCAATCTGCTGCATGGAGAGATTGAGCGCCCGCAATTTGCTCAAGTTCAAAGCGACGTGGATCTCGCGACGTAAGCCGCCGCGAACCGTAAACTGAGCGACGCCCGGCACGCGTTCGAGCCGGTACTGAATCTGCTTTTCGACGAAGTGCCGCAACGTCTTGGGATCCATGTCCTCCGAGGCGACGGTCAGGAACATGATCGGATACTGCGAGACGTCGAACTTGAACATCACGGGAGGTTCCATGTCCTCCGGCAGACTCGCGCGCCGGCGGTCGAGACGGATGCGCAACTCGTTCGCAGCCTCGTCGAGGTTGGCTCCGTAATCGAAGGAGACACGGACAAACGTGGAGCCTTCGCTGGAGCGGGAGCTGATCTCTTTCACACCGGGGGCCGAGGCGAAGGCCTCTTCCAGGGGCCGCGCCACGAGGTTTTCCATTTCCTCTGGGGCAACGCCGGGATAGTCGGCTCTGACGCTGATGGTGGGATAGACGGCATCGGGCATGAGGTCGACGGGGAGGTTCACGAACGCGATTCCGCCGAGCAGGATCAGAATCAGCGTTCCCATGAACACCGTGACGGGCCGATTGATGGAAAACTCGGGAAGGCTCATCGTCGCTTACGCTCCACCCTTCTGGTCGGCGGCAGGCGCCTTCAGGACGCGAATCCGATCGCCTTCGCTCAACATGCTGGCCCCGGTCGAAACGATCCTGGTGCCGGGTTGGAGATTGGTGAGCGCTTCGACGTGCTCTTCTTCGGTGACGCCGGCCTCGATCGCCCGGAACTGGGGTGTGTTGCCCTGCACGACATAGACACCGGGTTGTGCACCCCGGTAGACGAGCGCGGCACGAGGAATCAGGATGGCTTCGCGCGAACTCATGGCGCCGAGTTTGACGCGGGCAAACATTTCGGCCTTCAGTTGACCTTGCGGATTGGCGATCTCGATTTCGACCATGGCGGAACGGGTGGAGGCGTCCAGAACCGGGCTGATGCGCGCCACGACTCCGGTGAAGGTCCGGTCGCCAAAGGCGTCGAGTTCAACGGCGGCCTTCATGCCGACCCGCAGTTTGCCGACTTCCCGCTCGGGGACGGCGGCCACGGTGACCATCGTGGAGAGATTGACGAGGGTGAGGATGGGTGTGGAGGGATTGACAAGCGCGCCGACATCGACGTGGCGGCGGGCGACCCAACCGGTCATGGGGGCCACGATACGGGTCTGCTGCTGCTGGATCTTCAAGCCGTTGAGTTCGGCCTGGGCCTGACGCACCTGCGCGAGGGACAACTGCAATTGAGACTCAAAGACCTGTGAAGAAGTCTGCTGCGCCTGGTACTCACGCTTGGGGATGAGGCCCTGGTCGAAGAGGGCCTGGAAGCGCTCGAGGTCGGACTTGGAATTTGCGAGTTCGGCGCGGCGCTGGTCAGCGGAGGCGCGCGCCACGGCCAGAGAGGCATTGGCCCGGTTGACCTGCTGGACGAGTTCGTCGTCTTCGAGTTCGGCGATGAGTTCGCCCTTTTCGACGCGGTCGCCAATCTGGAAGTTGAGTCGTTCAACGCGGCCGGTGGCTTTGGCCGTGATGTCAACCTGCTCCTTGGGCTTGAGGGCTCCGGCAATGGTCAGTTCCTGGCGGATCGAGCCCAACCTGGCCTCGGCGAGAGTCACGGACACCACGCGGCCGGGGCCCTGGCCCTTGGTGGTCGCCTTGGCGGAGTGGAGGCGCTGGTAGCTTTCCCAGATACGGAAGCCGGCGAAAGCCCCGAATCCAATCACCACGAGCAAGAGTAGTATACGCTTCATCGTCCTCATCTACGGGTCAAAAAATACCTTTCCTTAATGTATAAGGCGTTTCCAAGCGTCAATAGGATACACTCGTCTGATCAGGAAAGTGAAATGCCCGAACGAAAGCTTATCGACTGCCATACCCACGTGATGTGGTACCCGGATCATCTGAGCGAGCAATATGCCGAGGAGGCGCTTGCCTCCAAGATGGTTAAGCTCAAGCGGAGCGGGGGTTTAGCGTATTCCGCGAATCTGAACAAGCACGTCTACGACTCGAAACCGGAGGACCACTGGCGGGTGTCGGAGAACGTCGATAAGGTCGTTGTCTTCGGGCTCCAGGCGAAGGCCAGCGGACTGTGGGTCCCTAACGAGATTATCGCCGACTACGCAGCGGCGCATCCGGAAAAGATTGAGGGCTGGGCGTCGGTGGACCCGACGCAACCGGACTGCATCGAGCAACTGGAATACTGCGTGAAGACGCTCAAATTGAAAGGTTTAAAGCTCGGCCCGGTGTACCAGCACTTCGATCCGCAAGATCGCAAGTACTGGCCCTTGTTTGAGAAGGCGCAAGAACACAACCTGCCGATCATGTGGCATCAGGGGACGACGTTTCCCACGGCGGCGAAGCTGAAGTGGGGACTTCCGCTACAGTTGGAAGATATCGCGATGGATTTTCCGGATTTGAAGATGATCATCGCGCACCTGGGCCACCCTTGGGAGACCGATGTGATGGTATTGATCCGGAAGTGCCCGAACGTGTATACGGATATCAGCGCCGTTCACTACCGGCCGTGGCGGTACTGGCAAGCCATGATCACGGCAATGGAATACGGCGTGGAGCATAAGATTTTGCCGGGTTCCGATTTTCCGTCCGGCACGATGGACAACATCGTGGCCGGGTTGAGGAATGTCAATAAAATCGTAGAAGGAACGCCATTACCTAAAGTGCCGGTTGAAGTGCAGGACATGATCTTGTACGAGAACTGGAAGGCGTTTTTCCCTCACTGGGCGTAGCAAATGAAAGTGTTCCGGCTGGCCGCCGTCGCCGCGCTGTTCGCATCGTGGGGTTTGTGCGCCGAAGGGAAGAAACCACCGGCGGAACCCCGGCTGACGTCGCTCTATCCTTTTAGTGTTCCGCGCGGCAAGACGACCAAGGTTCAGGTCCGCGGGTCGGCTTTGGGGGGAGCGCGGGCGGTGGTTTTCAACGAGTCGGGCATTGCGGCCCGCATCGTCAAGCTGGAACCGGGCGATCCGGCCGATGTCGCTCATGTGGAGTTTACGGTGGCGGGAAATGCCCGGGTGGGTGGCCGGGCGTTGCGGGTAGTAGCCTCCGCCGGCGTTACCAACGAGATTCCTGTGCAGATTGTCGAGGGGCCCACGGCGGCCGAGGAAGAGGCTTCGGCGGCGGGCGCGGGACAGATTGAGAATGGGCGGCTGGCGACGCGGGGCGAGATGGACCAGTTCTGGCACGAGGCGAAAGCCG
>JAEUQD010000349.1 GCA_016789925.1 Bryobacterales bacterium
GTTGCTGCTGGCGCCGCTGGGATTCCTGATGGGAATGCCGTTCCCGACGGGGCTGGCGCGGCTGGAAGAGAGTTATCCGCAGGCGATTCGCTGGGCGTGGTCGCTGAACGCGGCGGCCAGCGTACTCGGGTCCGCGCTCGCTATCTTCTGCGCCATCTACCTGGGATTGACGCTCACGTTATTGCTGGGTGCGTTGTTCTATGTCGCCGCGGCCGGATTGCGGCGCGGCCTGGCGCCCAAGCTATCCTGAAGCCTGATGCGTTTTGCTGTCGCGTTCCTACTGATTTCCGCCTCTGTCTCCGCGCAAACGAAGACGCGGAACATCCTGTTTGTGATGACTGATGGTCTGCGCCGCCAGGAAGTGTTTCAAGGGAGCGACGCGGCGCTGATAGAGCGCAAGCCGCCGGTTTCGCGCGAAGCTCTGCTGCCGTTCCTGTGGGGAACCATGGCGAGCCAGGGCCAGGTGTTCGGCAACCGGGCGATCCGGTCGGACGCTTATGTCACCAATGGGCTCAACTTCTCCTATCCTGGCTATAACGAGACGCTGACAGGATTCGCGGATGCCCGCATCAACAGCAACGACAAGGTGCCGAACCCGAATGTCACAGTGCTGGAGTGGCTGCATGGCAAGCCGGCGTTTCGCGGGAAGATTGCCGCTTTCGGGGCGTGGGACACGTTCCCGGCGATTCTGAATGTCCAACGCGCCGGATTTCCAGTGGTGGCGGGTTATGATCCGCTGACCGTTCCTCCGGTGACGCCCACGATTGCTTTTCTGAACCGGTTGAAGGTGGAAACCTATGCCTGGGAGAGCGAGGCATTCGATTCGTTCACGTTTCACACCGCGCTGGAGTATTTGAAACAGCACCGGCCGCGCGTGCTTTTCCTGTCGCTGGGTGAAACCGACGAGTGGTCACACGCCGGCAAGTATCCGGAATATCTGCGGGCGGCGCGGCGTGTGGACGACTATCTGAAAGTACTTTGGGAGACGGTGCAGTCGATTCCGCAATATCGCGGCAGCACGACGCTTCTTTACCTGCCCGACCATGGACGGGGCGAAGCGCCGGTGGAGTGGAAGAGCCATGGACAGAAGATTCCGGACTCAAAGTACATTTGGATGTCTTTTCTGGGACCGGATACGCCTGCTCTGGGCGAGCGGCGCGACACGGCGCCCGTGACGCAAAGCCAGGTGGCGGCGACTGTCGCGGCGCTGCTGGGTGAGGATTATGCGAGTGCCGTGCCCAAGGCGGGCAAACCGATTGAGGCGGTGTTGGGGCGGAAGTAGGGTCAGGCCAGGATGTTGAGAACCCGCTTGGTCATCTCATCTTCGGCTTTCACCATGTTGGCGTTGGCTTTGTAGAGGTTCACTGCTTCGATGACTTCCACCATGCTGGTGTTGAGGTCGCCGCTGTCTCCGGCGGGAGGCATAGTGGATTGGGCGATTCGCTTCGCGGCACGCTCGAGTTTTTGCTCGGCGCGATCCAGTCCTTGTAAAGCGAAACCGTTTACTTCGATGGACACGACGGCCCGTGTGACTCCTCAAACTTCTTATCGGTGAGTGAGGGGACGTCTTGAGAAAATATTTATCGGCTTGCGCCAGGAAACCGGTAGAGGCGGTGGGCGGTGCGCCCGAGAATCCACTCCTTGTCTTCCGGCTTGAAAAACGGAATGAGCTCTTTCATGATGAGCAACTCATAGAAATTGGCGTAGACGAGGCGGCGGGGACCGTAGCGGTCGTAGAGGCGGTGGAGAAAAGGCCAGACGTCGCGGAAGGGCAACTGCTTGGTTTTAGAAGGGTTATGAAGCGAGGTGCGGACGTAGACGTTGGGATGGCGAGCGAGGTCGAGTAAGGGACCGAAGCCGTCGCTGTCGGGTTTGGTGATATCGATCATCGCGATATGGTCGATAACGATGTTGACACCCGGGAAGCGTTGGGCCATGTCCCCGACCTGTTTGACCTGGTGTGGGGCGAGGAAAATGTTGAAGGTGCAGCCCAGTTCCTCTGCCTTTTTCCAGAGCGGGTAGCAGACAGGGTCGTTCAGCCAGACGACATCGCGGTCGTAGATGGGACTCAGGCGCAGGCCGATAAAACCATCCTCTTTCACCAGGCGTTCGAAGCGGGAAGCGTTTTCCTTGTCGGCGGGCGAGTACAGGCGGTGACCCACCAATAAGCCAATCGCGGCGAATTTGCCCGGATAGGTTTTCATGCAGTAGGCGGGGTAGCGGTTGTCACGGCCGTAGTAGCAGACGTGCGAGATCACCACGTGGTCGACGTTGTGACTGCGCATTTCCGAGAGAATCTGCTCGGCCGGATATTCATACTTGGGCAGGTTGGTGGGGCAGGTCGCCAGTTCGCGGTCGATGGGGAACCGCTTGTCGTAGAGCACCCAGGCGTGTTCGGCGGCATTGACGACAGGGGCGCGGTTGGGTTCAGGCACCGGCAGGGCCGGAGCGGCGGTGCAAGCTAAGAGGTCGCGGCGGGTCATTCCGCTATCATAGGCTGCCACGGTTCCCGGGTGCTTGCCTCAATCAGCGTTGTCCGCGCGCCCACCGGTTTTCGTGGCGCCAACCGGAACGATACCTTTGGCCAGACAACGCCGCTCCGGGTCGCCTCGACACTCAAACTCGCGCACTGCCGCGCGTTTGGTTCCTGTCCCAACACCAGGAAGATCGTGCGTGTTCCTTCGATGGCCCGCCGGAACCGGTACCAGTAGTTCAGTGGAATCCGGCGTGTTATCTGGACCGGAACATCCCCTAAATCCAGCACCACCAATCCAAATGACCCTGCCTGCAACACCAGGTCGGCTGCCTTCAACGCCCGCGGCGCATCCCCCCCGCAGCGCACCCACAGCAAACGGTGCAATCCTATGCCCACACCGCCCGCTGACCCGGCATCCAACGTATCGCTCGCATCGATATAGACGCAGGTCTCTTCCTCTCCAGCCGCCTTCGCCAGTGCTGACAATAGCAACGTTGTCCCCCCTGACGTTCCCTTTCCATAAAACTCTGTGATCTTTCCTCGCGGAAGGGAAAGCCCAGCGGGAGTCAGAAGCGGAGGGAAGCCTTCGTCGGAAGGGAGGAATCGAAACTGGGGGAACCGGGAAAAAGCGATGTTCGCCATGTATTCGCTTACCCTTCTCACCTTACTGCCTTTTTCCTGGTTTCGTCAATCGTTCTTCTTTTGGACTCCCAATTGCTTCTTTTTGGGCGTATGACTCCCGGCCACAACCACGATCATTCCCCGCCGCGGTTGATTTATTGGGAGTTGACCACAGGGTGTAACCTTCGTTGTACACAGTGCGCCACCGATTCCGCCGATTTACTCACCCCCGGTGATCTAAACTACGCAGAGAGTTGCTGTGTTATCGACCAGCTCGCGGAATATGCCCCACTGAGCCTTGTTCTCAGCGGAGGAGAGCCACTTTGGCGGAGAGACTTGTTTGCGCTAGCGCAACATGCACGGAATCACCACATTGACCTCACGTTGGTGACCAATGGAACGCTGATCGACGAACCGATGGCGGCCCGGATTCAAGCGGTTGATTTTGATCGGGTTGCTGTAACTCTCGACGGTGCTGACGCCTCCACCCACGATGGCTTTCGGGGGCAGCCCGGCGCGTTCCGGGCCGCCACTCATGGGTTGCGTCTCCTGCACCAATGCGGCGTCGCGACGCAGATCAATGCCACTGTCACTCGTCACAACGCCCACCAGTTAGCGGGACTGCTTGCGCTTGCTGAACAACTCAACGTGGCTGCACTCCACGTTTTTCTGCTTGTCCCGATTGGGTGCGGTTTCCGCATTCAAGCGGCAGACATGTTGCGTGGCGACGAAGTCGACGAGATTTTAGGTTGGCTCTACAACCGTTCGTTGCACAGCGCGATCGAGATCAGGGCCACTTGTGGCGCTCATGCACAAGCAGCGCCGCGGTGTGAGCGCGCCGCCACCCAGCCGCGAGGCGTTCCGCTGGTTTCCGCCGCTGCCCTCTCGCTGGCCTGCCTGGCGGGCAGAGGGATTTGTTTTCTTTCCCACTCGGGCGAGGTGTACCCCTGTAGCTATCTGCCTGTTTCCGCCGGCAATCTCCGGAAGGAGAAGTTTCGCGATATCTGGGACCACGCCGCCAACTACGATTCACTCCGTCAGTTGCAGGAAGACGACCGCCATTGCGCCTGTGGCCGCTACTCGGCTATTTGCAGCGGTTGCACACGGTCTCAATCACTGTCTTCCGCCGAGTGTCTTCCCGCCGGCCTATTGCCCCACCGCTTGCGGCCGTCGTTCGTGATGTAATCCAGCGCCTATTGTGGCGGACGCGTGATCAGCCGGTGTTCGTCCTCGACGGACTGCTGCTTCAGTTTCACGACTTCGTCCCGCGCTCTTTTGGCGTCAGCCTCCCGGCCGGCGGCTTGGTAGGCTCGGGCCAACTGGTACCACACCGCGCCCTCGCCCGCATTCAACTTGGCGGCTTTCTCGAACTGGGCCACGGCCCCTGCATAATTGCGTGTCTGATAATAAGCGCGTCCCAGGTAATACTGCGTGCTCCAACTGTCAGGTAACACTCCAGCCAGCTTCTGAAGGACAGGTAGCGCCACCTCCCCGCGGTTTTCCATCACGAGGAGGGCGGATAAATAGTAGGCCGGCTCCGGATCGTGCGGCGTTGCCTTAACCAACGTGCGCAGTTCCGCCTCGGCGCCGCCGTTGTTCCGCTGCGCGATGTAGGTTTTGGCCAATTCCAGCCGCGCTGCCGACATCTTGGGGTCGGCCTGAAGGGCTTTGCCGAACGCCGAGGCCGCCTCAGCGAGAATTCCGCTCTCCAGATACGCTTTGCCGAGTAGAAACTGCGCCTGCGCGGGTGTGGCCGCCGTGGTTAACAGCTCCCGGAATTCCGCCTGGGCTTTCTCCGGCCTCTTCAGCTTCAAGTAGCCCAATCCACGCAGGTAGAGGACGTTGGCGGACCGGGGGAGTCCGGCCAGAGCAGCCAGGCCTTTGTCCGCTTCCCCGGTGTGAATCTGGCAGGCGGCGAGCAATTCCTTGGTCTGCGGCGAGGAGATGCGCGACTGGTCGGCGGCGGCAATCAGCGGTTTCGCGCGCGCGTAATCCTGGCGCCGGAGATGGAGCAGCCCCAGATTCAACAACAGCCCAGGCTCGTTGGGAGCCACCTGGAGTGCCTGGACGTACATCCTGGCGGCATCCTGCAGACGGCCCATCCGGGAATACACCGTACCCAAGTTCGCCATCGCTCCCACATGGTTGGGATGCTGCTTCAAAACAGCGGAGAAGCCGCGTTCCGCCCCGGCCAGGTCGCCCTTGGACAGTGACAGCGCGGCTTGCTTGAAGGTCTCTTCAGCGCCGCCGGTTCCCTGTGCCAGAGATGCCGGCACGAGCAATAAGAGAAGTGCTACCCACCCCAAAATAATCAATTAATCCTCTTGAATTGTCGCCTATTATAGGGATCCATTATCAGATTCGAAGGAGGAGTCTCGCCTCTTGCCAGATCCGTTCAACCTGATCGGTTAGTTCGTGCCCGGAGGAGACTTCCACCAGACGGGCGTTGGCGGTTCGGAGGGTGAATTCCCGCGAGACTGCGACCGGCACGACGTCGTCATTAATCCCGTGAATGATCAATATTGGCTGAGTCATTTCAGGATAAGGCTCGTAACTGAGAGCGTCTTTATATAGCTCATAACCGATATGTTCGGTTTGCCCGGTTCCGTAATGGGGTGTCTCCATCCAGCCTCGCCGGGCCCAGGCACGCATCTGTTCTTCGCCCAGGCGAAGGCGCCAGAGCCGGGCGAAATCAAACGCCGGGGCCAGTGCGACCACTTTCTCGACTTCCGGATGCCGCGCGGCGTAGAGTGCGGCAAGGTAGCCGCCCATGCTCGACCCCATGATGACCAACGGCCCCGACCCCGCGGCCTCGTTCACCACCGCTAATTGTCCCGTCAGCGTCAACTGAGCGAAGTTACCCTGCGCGAGATCGGGAATCGTGACCTCGACGCCGAGTTGCTCGAAGCGCTCCTTGAAAAACTGCGCTTTCGAAGATCGCGGGCTCGACGCGAACCCGTGGAGATACACGACTTTCACTGTGGAGTACTCTCTTCGGGTGTGAACTTGATTTCCGCTTCCACGCGGAACATCCGGAACTTGGAATAGAACGCATAGTTTTCCACGACAAGGCGGTTACCCACGCGCTTCTTATAACGAACAGCGCTGGGCAGCAGGACTCCATGGCTGCTTTGGTAGTAGTCGATGGCGCCCTCGTGGACGACCTCGGTGTCGTGCTCCTTCACCGGGATCGACACGGTGATTCGGACGGGACGCAGGTCACTTTCGCGAACCCAGATTTCGCCCTTCATCCGGACCCGGACCATCTCGCGCTCCTGAAACACGCGGGCGGACCCTTCGTCTTCCCGCTGGTACCACTGGAGAATCGTCACAGGATCGGTCCCGAGCTTGCCTTGGGCTTTGTAGTTGAAGTGGAA
>JAEUQD010000370.1 GCA_016789925.1 Bryobacterales bacterium
TTGAACCATGTGGACGGTATTCCGGCCTGTATCTATTTCCATCCGTGGGAGATCGACGCCGGAGCGCCGCGGATGGCGAGTGGTGCCTTGGCGCGTCTTCGCACCTATCTCGGATTAGGGGGAATGGAGAAGAAGCTGGACCGTTTGCTGACCGATTTCCGGTTTGCGGCCATCGCCGACGTGTTTCCAGTGAATTGACGCATGCCGATTTCGATCGAGCGGTTGGGGGATGGACAGGAAGCCGAGTGGGACCACTATGTCCGCGAACATCCGCGAGGCACACCGTTTCACCTGACCGCCTGGAAGCGCGTAATCGAGGAAACCTTCGCTTATCAGCCTCGTTACCTCTGCGCGCGCGACGGCTTGAAGCTCCGCGGGGTCCTGCCGCTGTTTCTGGTAGATACGCTGTTGACGGGCAAGGTGTTGATCTCTTCGCCTTTTGCTGTCTATGGAGGGGTGCTGACCGACTACGAGCACGTGCGCGATGCCATGGGAATAGAGTTGCGCCGGTTGGCCGAATTCGAAGGGGTCCAGTATGCCGAACTCCGCAATTCCTGGCCGGAGCAATGCCTGGGGTACACACCCATCGACCGCTATGTGACCTTCACCCAGGCGGTATCGCCAATCTCAGACGAGGATCTGCTGGCGTCAGTATCCAAGAAGACCCGAAACATGGTGCGCAAGTCGCTGAAAAGCCCGTTCTCCACCCGCGACACCAGCTCTTTGGAACATTTCTATCGCCTGCTCGCCAACAACTACCGCCGGCTTGGCACACCTGTTTTTCCCAAAACATTCTTCGAGCGCATGGCCGCCTACTTCGGCCCGGTGGTGGACTTGCGCGAGATCGTCCTGGACGGCCAGGTGGCTGCCGCTGCCTTGAATTTCCACTTCCGCGGCTCGATGCACACCTACTACGCGGCGTCGGACCCCGCGTTTCTCGCTCAGGCGCCGAACAACTACATGTACTTCGACTTTCTCCGCTGGGCCGGCCAGAACGGCTACGCGGAGTTCGATTTCGGCCGGAGCAAGAAAGAAACTGGAACCTACGAGTTCAAGCGCCATTGGGGAACCGTCATGCGCGAGTTACCCTATGAAGTGTTGCTCGTACGGAGGAAAGATCCGCCTAACTTTAGTCCGAAAAATCCAAAATTCGAACTCGCCATCAAGATTTGGCAACACTTGCCGCTCGAGGTGACGCGATTGCTGGGTCCGCGTTTGATCCGGTTGTTCCCATGACCCTGGCGCTGGCGCTGGTTGTCTTCCTGTTCGCCTACCCGTTCCTTGTTTATCCGCTCATAATGCGGCTGGCACCGCTCCGCCGCCGCGCCGGTGCCGACATCCCGCACACACCCGAATTGGCAATGGTCATCTGCGCTCTGAACGAAGAGCGGATCATTCGAGACAAACTCACCAACACGTTTGACCTCGATTACCCCGCCGGCCGGCTGACCGTCTACTTCGTGAACGACGGCTCCACTGACCGTACGCTCGAGATCGCCCGCGAGTTCGTCCCGCGCGGTCTTGTCGTGATCGATCGGCCGCGGCGGATGGGAAAGGTCGCCAATCTAAACGCTGTCATTCCGACTTTGCGCCAGGAGTTCGTCGTGCTTTCTGACGCCAACGTGATCTACGACCGGCAAGCCCTGCGCCACTTGACCGCCCCGCTGGCCGATCCCTCCATCGGCTGCGTTTCGGGTAAGGTCGTTCTCGTCGATACGACAGCATCGCTCCGGCAGTCCGAAGGCATTTATTACTCCATCGAATGGCTGCTTCAACAAAAGGCGTCGGACCTGTATTCCATGTGCGGCGCGGATGGCGCGATGTACGCCTTCCGCCGAACCCTTTTCCGGCCCTGCCCGCCCGACACCCTGATTGAGGACTTCGTCTTGCCCATGCAGATCGTGGGGCAGGGCTACCGGGCGCTGTTCGAGCCCGGCGCGACGGCGTGGGAGCACGGCCCGTCGTCGCTGGCTGAGGAATACAAACGAAAGGTTCGCATTGCAGCCGGCAGCACCCAGGCCTTGCTGCGCGCGAACGGCGTCCCGCGCAACGCCCCGCTCAGGTTCTGGTTCATTTGGATCTCGCACAAGCTGATGCGCTGGCTGTCGCCTCTGTTTGGGTTGCTGATGATCGCCGTGGCCATCGCAGCCCTGCCCGCGATGGCCTCCAAGGCCGTGCTCGCCTTCTGGGCGGCCGTTGCTCTCCTGGCCCTGGTTCGTTGGCTGACCGGCCTCAGTTCGCCGGTCTTGAACGTACCTTTTTATTTCCTCTTCTCGCAGATCGCCATGGCCATCGGGCTCTGGCGCGGCCTTGCCGGTCGCCAGTCCGTCTTGTGGGAAAAGGCGAACCGCTAGGTGCTGGCGGGAACCAGTCGGAGTCGAACCGACCAACGACCGTAAGACCGTTCAACGGTTTTGAAGACCGTGCCTGCCACCGGGCAAAATTGGCTCCCACCAGAGATGGTATCAACCTGGACAAGCGGCTGCTCTATTGCAGCGGGCATATCGGACAAGCGGACTCCAGGTTGGTCTCAAACGCCTCCAGGTGGTTGTATGACGCCGCCAGGAGGTTCGTGTAGAGCCGTTTGAGCGTCGGCTTAACAGCGGCTTCGATGGCCGCTCCCAGGTCAGCGATGTCGGTCTTCTCGATCAGCACACCCACCTCAAGCGCATCTTTTGCCGACGCCATCCCTTTGGTCATCAATTCGGCGTACAGCGCTGTGAGTTGGGCGTCCGAATAAACACCAGCGTCCTTGAGAGCCGGGTCCGGTAGATTGTACTTGGTCAGCATCCTACCGATGGCCTGGAAATGCTGTTCCTCGCTTTCGGCAATGTTGCGGAACACGGTGAGGTTCCATTTCTCTGCGAGCTGTCGGTAGATGTCGCGGGCCAGTTTCTCCTCCTCGCGCATGAACGCGAGCGTCTTCGCCTCTTCGGCGCTGGGGGGAGTCGTGTCAACGGCAAGCCCGGGTCCACGGCCTTTGCCGGGGTTCGCGTTCTGTGCGTAGGCGGGAAAACCCACGGCGACGATCGTCGCCGCCAGGGTTAGGGTCCGGATGGTGGAAAAAGTCATTTTGAGGTCTCCTGGTCACCTTGGGTGACACCAGGAAGTTCGCACCGCGGCGGCCAAACCATCTTTTCCCAGGAATTCAATCACTTGCACGGAATCCCCAGGCCAACGCAATGCAGAACTTGCAGCAGACCCGCGCAAACGGTGCGCACCGCTTGCACTCCTCATTCGTGCGTAATCCCATACTCCTTCAGCCGGTATTGCAGCGTCCGCAGACTGATGCCGAGCTGGCGCGCCGTTCGCGTCCGGTTGCCCTCGTTCTGTGCCAGCGCATCTTCGATCGAGTGCCGCTCGATGTCCTTGAACAGCACCGGACGGACGGGACCCGCCGCGCTCACCGGCAGGTCATCCGCCTCGACGACACCGTCGCAAAGAATCGCCAAACGCTCCATGGTGTTCTCCAGTTCGCGGACGTTGCCCGGCCAGGCGTAGCCCAGCAATACGGTCTCCGCCTCAGGCGATAGCGACAATCCGGCCTTCCCGATCTTGCGCATCGAGCGTTCCAGGAAGAACCGCGCCAGACGCCGAATGTCGGAGGGACGGTCCCGGAGCGCGGGCAGTTCGATGGGAAACGTATTGAGCCGGTAGAACAGGTCTTCCCGAAACTTGCCGTCGGTTACCTGCTGTTTCAAGTCGCGATTGGTAGCGGCGATTACCCTGACGTCCACTGTAATCTGCCTCGTTCCGCCCACTCGCTCCAGGGTCTTCTCCTGAAGCACACGCAAGAGCTTGGCCTGGAGTCCGGAGTCCAGTTCGCCGATCTCGTCCAGAAAGAGCGTGCCTCCGTGCGCCCGCTCGAAACGTCCGGCATGCTGTCCCACGGCTCCGGTGAACGCCCCGCGCTCATGCCCGAATAGCTCGCTTTCGATCAGCGTCGGTGACAGCGCCGCGCAGTTGACCGGGACAAACACACGTTGCGCGCGCTGACTGTTAGCGTGGATGCACCGCGCGACAATCTCTTTGCCCGTGCCGCTTTCGCCCGTGATCAGGACGGTGGCCTGCGTGGGCGCCACCTTGCGTACCAGTTCGGTGACACGCACCATCCGCGGGTCGTTCGCGATCAGGTCTCCACAGGAGAACCGCGAATTCTCCTGCTCCCGCAAAACCGCGCATTCACGAAGTGTCTGGTTCTGGTCCAGCGCTTTGCGCACCACCATGCGCAGTTCGTCCGGACTGCTCAGCGGCTTTCCCAGATAATCCACCGCGCCCAGCTTCATCGCCTCCACCGCCGACGCCACCGTGCCGAACGCCGTCACCATAATGACCGGCGTCTCCGGCATCTCCTGCCTCCAGTGGCGCAACACGTCGAGTCCACTGCCATCAGGCAGTTTCAAATCGGAGATCACGAGATGGTAACTGCTCCGGCTGCCGCAGTCCCTCGCCTCCGCGACTGAGCCCGCTGTCTGCACCGTATAACCTTCTCCCCGCAGAATCGTCTCCATGAGGCCGCGAAAGCCCGAGTCGTCGTCAATGATCAGAATCGTTTCCATAGGAATTGTCACTTTTTGGTGCGCGGCAGCCGGATTTCCGCCGCCGTGCCTCTGTCGGGACCCGGCCCGATTTCCAGTTCTCCCCCGATCGACTGCACGAGTTTTCGCGTGATCGCCAGGCCCAGACCGGTCCCGAACGGCTTGGTGGTGAAGAACGGCTCGAACAGCCGGGACTGTGCACTGACCGCGATACCCGTCCCCGTATCAGTCACGTGGATGACGGCGTGCTCCCTTGACGCCGCCGCCGCCTCGATCCGCACTTCTCCTGCCTCTCCGGCCGGAATCGCTTCGATCGCGTTACGAACCAGGTTGAGCAGAGCCTGGGTCAGGAGAGAGGGGTCCGTGTGGATCTGGAGGCTGTTGTCGCCTGCGATGACGATCCGTACTGATCGCGCACCCACCAGATGTATGGCATGTTGCTCCACCGTTGGTACGATTTCCTTCCAGTTAACCGTCCGGAGATCCGGGTGGGGTGGCCGTCCATAGGCCAGCAGATCGTTCACGAGCAGTTCCAGCCGCTGCGTTTCCGACAGCACCGGGTCGAGGAGCGCACGCAGTTCTTCCGAGGCTCGCTCCCCGGCGAGTTGCGCATAGCCTTTGATGGTCCCCAAAGGGTTACGAATTTCATGAGCGAGCATCGCTGACATCTTGCCGATCTGCGCCAGGTGCTCCATCTCCAAATGGCGCATCTGCAACCGTGCCGCGCGGCGCATCGCCCAGACGGAATAGATCGACAGCGTGACTAGGGCCAAACCGCCCAACGTGGCCACGACAACGTTGTGCCAGGCGTGCACGATCAGAAAGTCAGCGGCCGAGGCGCTCAGGTCCAGGCGCGCGATGCGCAGACCCTCGGAGGAGTGGTAGGGAACGTACGCGCGGAACACGTCCCCCTCGAACCCCGTACGGAATAGTTCGCCTCCGTTCCATATTGGCGCGAGATTGGCGGCGTCGGAAGCCCCGCCGCGCTGGATAATCTCGATCCCCGCTAAGTTCGGCTCCTCGTCGTTCAGGGCCTCCACCTCCGTCCCGGGTAGTACCCGCTCCAGGCGCGCGGCCAGGACGGAGACCCGATGGCGCAGGTAAACCGTCCTCTGTTCGTCCAGTTCGTTGAACGTGCGCAGCGAACTCAACAGAAGCACCAGGGGTAGAGCGACGATCGCCAGAGGTAATAGCGTTCTCCCGGCAATATGGGTGCTGGTGCTCACCAATTTAGTCTGGATTCGATTGGGCCGCCTCACGTGACAGATCCACTTCCACCCGGGCGATCACCTCGGGTGTCTGCCCTGGGCCGTACAACCGGCGGAAGCGCTCAATGTCGATGTGCTTGGCATCGCCCAGCGAAGCCACGTGCCGGGGCGCGATGCTTTGATAGCAGGCTTCCACCACAACCCGGTTTGCGCCCTGGCTGTTCGCGATGTCGTACCGGACGCGATGAACACCCGGTTGGAAACCGGCGTCACTAACCCCGGCGGCTGCGATGCGATCCGCTTTCCACCCACCTGGCAGCACGCGCGTCGCGTCGAAGCCGCGCGGCAGAATGCGGTTGTCTTTGCCATAGCTCGCTGCGCGCAGCAGCGACATCGTGCTCTTCCCCTCGCTGTCCCGGTAGGTGGCTTCGTAGATCATCGCCTGACTTGGTTTCGAGATCACCGCGTAATGTGGTTGCTCCCCGCCAGCGATCTCGCTGGTCTTGGCGTCCCACTCCCCCGACTCGAACACTTTCGATCCATCGGCCGCCGTAACCAGCACGTGCAGCCACACCCTCCGGCTCGGGAACGCCGTCGGAACCTTGTGCCCGGTTAAGTTACGTACATCGACATCCAGTTGCAGCCGTCCCTCCTTGCGTGTTGCCGAAGGTTCCACCAGCAAGGCCGAGCGCAGCATCTCGCGGGCGCGTTGCGCGGTTCGCTCGAGTTGAGGCATGCGTTCCGGCTCCAAACGGCCCAGCAGCGAAAGCATCGCGCCGTTGGCCCCAGCGAAGAAATGCAGTCCGAACGGTGTACGCGGCTCGGTGGGAGGAAACGGCCGGCCCGGCGGCATATGGGCGATGAAGGTCGGAGTCAGCTTCCCCGCGGCGTCTTTTATAGGTGGAACATGGCAGCTCTGGCAAGTCACACCGGCACGCGGAAAGTCACTCGCCAGCCACTCCAGGTAGGGAGCCTGTTCAATGAAATCGCCCTGCTTGACTCCCTGGGCGTCCAAGGTCGGCGTGATCACCGTGTGGCACGATCCGCAGAGCGACGACTCCAATATATGCTTGCCCTCCGCGGGCGTATACCCGGTGTGGTGCAGCATCGGCATCTCGAAGGGATCGGCGTGCGGCCCGTAAATCTTGTGGTCCGCATTGATCTCGAAGCCACCCGTGAACGACGCGGCTTTCCCCAGCCCGTCCGCTTTGATCTGGTGGCATACCGTGCAGGTCACGCCTTCCCCGCCGCCTTCCGGAAGCTGAGCCAGCCGCATTCCCCCCTTGGCACGGGTCACGTATTGGTTGGCGGGCGCATGGCATCGCAGACACTTATCCTCGATCGCCACCGCAGCCGCCGGAGTCGTTGCTATCTCGTATCGGACCTTCGCCAGCCAGTAGGGGTCGCGCGCGGCGTTCGCCATCATGCTACCTGGCCACAGGGCGTAGGGTGCTACCATTTGCCCGCCGGACTGGATGCGCGAATGACACAGCCGGCAGCTCTCCGCCGGCTCAAACAGAGTCTCCTGACCTACGACTGCGGGAGAAAGCACAAGGAGCAACAGCCAACCGGATCGTGTCGCCATACTATCTCCTCTCCCGCTGCAACCTTCCGTCCGAAACGTAAGATGCGCGGAAACAACCACTTCAGCCCACCAGGCATGCACGGTCTGCATAGCCGGCACGGCCCCAGGTGCAACTCTTGCGCACCTTCACCCCTGGCTCCAGCTACTTACCGGTGGCAATCCGCTTGCCACATCCTCTTAATGGAGGTCAGTCTTATGATTCGGAAGATAATCATGGCCGCTCTGGCACCCCTGCTCCTCCATGCCGAGGTGCCCGCTCCGATTGCAAGCAATCCCGTCGTGGAACTGCGAGGCGCCATAACGCGCATCAATCTCAGTCCGGGTCAAGGGGTTCCCTTCGTCGACGTAAAGCAGGCGAGTGGCGTCACTACGGTCTACCTCGGCGCAATGCGTTACCTGATCGCGGAGAACTTCAGCCCAAAGGCCGGGCAGACGATCACGGGTAAGGGGTACAAGACCGGCGATTCGATTGTGGCCATCGAAGTCACGCTGGTGGAAGAGAAGAAGACACTCAAACTCCGCGATGCGAATGGTCGGCCGCTCTGGCGCGGCGGTCCCTGGGGCAAGGGAGGCCGCCGATGACCGGACTCCGCGCCGTTTGCATGGTGCGCAGCGGAAACCACGCAGAACATGCATGGAAAATGCTTTTCTTAGACTGTAATATATTGAAAAACAAGAACATGCATATTCGGCGCGGAGTTTGCTCTCTTCCCGGTCAGAGTCAGTAAAGGAGACTCTGGCAATGAAAAAGAACCTTCTCTCTCTCACGCTGCTGGCCGCGTTGACGGCTGGAACTGTTTTCGCCATCAACGGACCGCCCTATGGGCGCAACGATGGTCAAAGAAAGGGTGACGGCCAAGGCCAGCAGGTTGGCAAGAAACAGGGCAAACGGACCGGTCCGCAAGACGGTTCGGGTCCGATCCACCAGCCCGGTACGGGAGGCGGCAACGGTGGTGGCCGCCGCGGTGGCCGCAGGTAAGTGATTGGCTTAATTAAATCGCCCCGGCCGCTCGCCTGGCGCGGGCGGCGAGTTCAACGAACCAGGGCGTACGCGCCTCCTTCTCGAGGCGCGTACAGTACTCCGAAATCCACGAAAGATGTTGGGCGGCGAAGGCCCTCGGGTCTTCGCCGCTTTCTATTAGCCAGGCTGCAAACGTAAGCAGCAGGCCCACATGGTCCGCGGGTTCCGACCCCAGTTTCGGCTCAAAGCCATACTGCCGGTACCACGCCAGCGCGCTGTGGTGATTCGCGCCAAAAAGCGCGGGTGTCTCCTGATTTGCCGACTGCCAGGGCGGGCAGGGAGCCCCTTCCGGACTCAGGAAGAGCCGTACATACTCCCTGAGGTGCTCCGGTTGGGGCTCCAGGAATCCCCTTGCGCATTCGATCAATTCCGTGGTCACGGTGTTCATACCTTTTCAATGTTCACTACGGCGTCCATGATGCACGACGCCCCACCGTAGTTCCCGACCCGAGCAACATCGGCTGCGGACTGGTCGGGGATCGGGTCGCCATCCCGAACACCCCGGTTTCCGGCCTTCGTCAACAACCGGGAGCGATGCCCGAACCCGTGGGCGACCATTACCGAATCGGGCCGTAACGTCTCTGTTAGATGCGCTGCGATTTCAATCGCCCCAACCCGTGAGCGGATCCGCACCTTGTCGCCTTCCTTCACCCCTAACTTAACCGCCAACGCTGGGTTGATCAGCGCGTGGTTCGTCGGCATGATCTCATGGAGGATCGAGTTGTTCTCCGTGCTGTTACGCTTGTGAATCGCTGGGATGTAGGTCAGATAGTAGTACGGATACTGGGCGGAGGGCTTGTCGCGCTTCTCCAGCCAGCCAGGCAGCGGATCCACCCCTTTCTCCTTGAACTGCGGTACATAGATCTGACATTTTCCGGTATTGCCTGGCGTCGCGAATGTTGTCCGCGGCTGGAATGCCGCTTCCCGCGTGACCACGCCACCCTTGGCGCGGAAGTCGGCGAAACTGTCACCCAAACCGGCCCGCTTCGTCCGCTCATCCAACAATTCGTTGGGGTTGATCCAGCTTCCGTCAGCCTTCTTGAAAAAGTCCGGTGCCAGCCGCTTGCCCAATTCGATTGAGACGTAGGCGATGCTCCGGGTCTCGAACATGGGAGCCGCCACGGCTGACCGCGCTACCACCTGCGGGTATTTCGCGTGGTAGTCCCGGGCCAAAAGGTCGTTGCCTTCCATGTAGGTCAATGACGGCAGTGCGATATCGGCCATCGTCACGGTATCGGTGGGCAGCACATCCATCACGACAGTGAAAGGAATCGTCTTCAACGCCTCTACCATCTTCAACGGATTCGGGAAGCCCAAGACCGTGTAGCCATTGAACATACACGCCTGGATCATCCCCGGATATTGCGTCAGAATCCCGTCCGCCAGCGTCGAGAACATCCCGCCGCCGTCTTCCAGCACAAACGGTAGTTTGTCTTTGCCGTCCACCCGCCGGCCGCGCTTCGGCGGATAGGCTGGAGGCGGGTAGATCGCGTCGACGGCCGGAATGGAAATTACGCGCGGAAAGTACCGCCCACCCGGACGGTCGATCGTCCCCGACAGAATATTCAGAATCGAAATCGCGTGAGTCAGTTGCGAGGCGTTCTGGTAGTTCGCGCACAGTGTCTTCTTGTGTGCCGGGATGATGGCTGGCCCATTCGCCGCCATTTCCCTAGCCACCCGCCGGATCACATCGGCCGGAACGTCTGACTCGCCCTCGGCCCATTCCGGTGTAAATGGTTGAAAGTGCTCCCGAATGGCTTGTTCATAGTCCCCGAAGTTCGTGTACTTTGTCACAAACTCCTGGTTGTACAGGTTCTCTCCCAGCAAAACGTTGATCATGGCGAGCGCGACCGCCAGATCGGTTCCAGGCCGGATCGGATGCCATTCGTCGGCAAACCGTCCCGTCGCCGAGTACTGAGGGTTGAAGCACACAATCTTCGCCCCATTGTCTTTGGCTGCCGCAATCCCCTGGCCGTACACGATCTTGGCCTTGGCCAAAATGTCCCATCCAAATAGGACAATGTAACGCGAGTTCTCAAAGTCGTTGCACCACGTCTTGCCCCCCGTCGTGTACCGCTGCACGATGCGGTCAGTCAGAAAGCACTCGTCGATGTGGTCAATCCGGTTGACGACGCCGATCGAGTTCATAAACCGTGCCCACAGGTCCGGTGCGGGCAACGTCACGAAAAGAAGCGCTTCTGGCCCGTATTGAGTCAGTACCGACTTAAACCGCGCCCCGATCGTATCGAGCGCTTCCGTCCACGAGATCCGCACCCAACCTGGGTCCTGATCCAGACCCTTGTTGGGATTAGTGCGCTTCATCGGATACTTCAAACGGTCCGCGTCGTATAGGAATTGCGCGCCCGCTGCGCCTTTCCCGCATAGCTTGCCGGCCCCCGACTTGTCCCCCGGAATGCCTTCCAGGAACTTCACCACCCCATCCTTCAGGGTGACCTTGATCCCACACGCCGGGCTGCACACTCCGCAGGCCGTTGTGATTGTTTCCATTGCAGCCGCGCGGGCTGTCGCTGGCTGGAAGAACTGGTGGAACGTAGCCAGCAATGGCGATGACGCGATGGTTTGTAGTGCTTCTCGACGGTTAAACATTATGATTTCCTCCCCCAACCGGTCGTGACCACCCGGTAGCGTGGGCTCGACGTGCTCGATGGCCCATAGCCTGGGATGACCGTCGACCCTTGGTCCCGAGTCTCATCCCACGGTGCCCAGCGCAGCGCCTCGGTAGGACAAACCGTCGCGCACGCGGGCTGAAGACCCTCGTCCACACGGTCCAGACACATATGACATTTCTCAGTTTTCCCTGTCGTGGCATTGAGTTGCGGCGCACCGTACGGGCAGAACCGGGCGCACAACTGGCACCCGATACAGGCTTCCTGGTTGACAACGACGATGCCATCGTCTCGCCGCCACATCGCGTGCGTTGGACACGCCTTCACGCAAAGCGCATTCTCGCAGTGGTTGCATGCCATCGACACGGCGACCGTGACGGGTTGTGGATATTTGCCGGATTCAACAACTTTCACCCGGCGGTAACGGACGTTGACCGAGGTGTCCACCCCGTTCCACTGCTTACACGCGGACTCGCAGGCGCGACATTCGATGCAACGTTTGGGATCAAAAAGCCAGCCATAAAAGGGCATAGATAACCTTAACAGTAGTTTCAGACTCGAATACCGTGTTCAGGTAACAGGATTTTCGATCAATTTTTGCGAACCGCCCGGCATGGTATTCTGAGAGGTCAGAAGCCCCCTGCCTTCTGGAATAGGTCTGATTCCCATGCCTCAACTGCGCTACGTGACGGCCAGCGGTATCTCTGTCACGCGAACCGCGTCAAGGGTGCCCTTCCGGAAGGGCTTACGAGATCTCCTCCGGAGCCTCGACCGGCAACGCGGCGTCTACCTCTCTTCCGGCTACGAATACCCCGGCCGCTATTCACGGTGGGACATCGCCTCAGCCGCCCCTCCGCTGGAGATCGTCGGCACGGGCCGCAGCCTCGAATTCCGTCCCCTCAACGATCGCGGCCGCGTATTGGTCGAAATCTTCCAGCGCTTTCTCTCCGATCATCCACACTGGGAAAGCCTCCAGCCCGGCCCTGCCGGGTCGCTCCGAGGCTACCTCAAGCCGCTGCCCGCCTTATTCCCGGAAGAGGAGCGTAGCCGCCAACCCTCCGCCTTTTCCATCCTGCGCCGGATTATCGAAGAATTCCGCAATCCCACCGACACCCGCCTCGCTCTCGTCGGTGCCTTCGGCTACGACCTGCTGTTTCAGTTTGACCCGATCGACCTCAAACTCCCACGCGACGGAGCCAAGGACCTCCACCTCTTCCTCTGCGACGACATCTATTTCATGGATCGCAAGAAGGAAGTGATCGAGCGGTTCCGATACGAGTTCTCCCTCGACGAACTTTCGACTCTCGCCTTGGCCGGCGGTGGCGAAGAGATTCCGCCTCCCGCGCAAACCGGCGCCGGCGAAATCACCTCCAACCATACGCCGGAAGAGTACATGGCGAATGTCGAAAAGGTTCGCCAAGGCATGGCCGTGGGCGACTACTACGAGGTCGTTCTCCGCCAGACCTTCCGCGCCCCCTATGGCGACAGTTCGGCCGCCCTCTTCGAGCGGATTCAGCAACTTTCCCCCAGCCCCTACGAATTCTTCCTCCAATTGGGCGAAGAAGCGCTCATCGGCGCTTCCCCCGAGATGTTCGTTCGCGTGGAAGGCAAGCGCATCGAAACCTGCCCCATCTCCGGCACCGCCCGCCGCACTGGCGACCCCCTCCAAGACGCTGACAACATTCGGGAACTCCTTGGCTCGCTCAAGGAAGAGTCTGAGCTCACCATGTGTACCGACGTCGACCGGAACGACAAGTCCCGCGTCTCCGTTCCGGGTTCGGTGAAGGTCATCGGACGCAGGCTCATCGAATCGTACGCTGGCGTTTTCCACACCGTCGACCACGTCGAAAGCATTCTCGAGGACCGCTTCGATTCCCTCGATGCCTTCCTCACCCACATGTGGGCGGTGACCGTGATCGGTGCGCCCAAGAAGGCGGCTGCCCAGGCCGTAGAAGACCTCGAAAAGGATGCACGTGGCTGGTATGGGGGCGCTGTCGGCATGGTCTCGCTCAACGGCGACATTAATACCGGTATTCTGATACGAACCGTTCATCTCCGTGATGGTGTCGCCGAGTATCCGGTCGGCGCAACCCTCCTCTACGACTCCATCCCCGCCAGTGAAGAACTCGAAACCCGCGCCAAGGCCACCGGTTTCTTTCGGGCCTTGAGTTCGCTCCGGCCGCAGACACCGCCTGCCCAACCTCCGGCTCCCGCTTCCCCGAGTCGTATCCGCATGCTGTTGGTCGACAACGACGACTGCTTTATTCACACTCTGGCCAACTACGCCCGCCAAACGGGCGCTGAGGTCGTAACCTATCGCGCCGGCTTCCCTCTGTCTCTGATTGACGAACTCCAGCCCAATCTCATTCTGATCTCACCAGGACCAGGCCGTCCCAAGGATTTCGGTGTCCCCACCTTGGTTCGCTATGCCGCCGAGCGCGGCCTTCCCGTGTTTGGCGTTTGTCTCGGCCTGCAGGGTATCGTCGAGGCTTTTGGTGGCGAACTCGGAGTACTCGACTATCCGATGCATGGCAAGCCGTCCGTCATCAGCCACCGGAATGTCGGCGCGTTCGAAGGATTGCCTGAGAAGTTCAAGGTGGGCCGCTACCATTCCTTATTCGCGCGCCGGGAGGCTCTCCCCTCGGTCCTGGAAGTCACCGCGGAATCCGAAGACGGCGTCATCATGGGCGTGCGCCATCGCGAACTGCCCATTGAAGCAGTACAGTTCCACCCGGAATCGATTCTCACATTGGAAGGCGATGTCGGCCTGAAGCTGATCGCCAACGTTGTTCGCACGTTGCCTCGCCTGGCAAAAGCTACGGCATGACACGTGGTCTGATGGCGTCGCTCGCCATTTTCCTCGTCGCCGGCGCGGTGACCAGCGTCTTTTTCATCCAGTTCTGCGCCTCCGTCTTTCAGTGCGGCTGCCAACCTCTGTGGGGCGACGCAGACCGCTACTGCAACATCCACGCAGCCCACGGCCGCCATTGCCCCTGGTGCTCGTTTGGCTACACCGGCTACGCGCTCGTCTACGGCGCCATGATCCTGGCCCAGGCAGTCTGCGCCTTTCTGCCTCTCCGTTGGGGGTGGGGCTGGCCTCTTCGCCTGATTTCCAGCTTGGCCGCTTTCCCCGCCGTCGGCACTGTGCTGGCTGTTTCACTCGGTTTGTACACCGGGTACTGGAACCGGTAAGTGTTCAAAAACCAACCCGTTGTATTTACACTTGAATTTCAACATGGGAGATTTCGTCTGGGTTCTTTTCCTAATTCTGCTGATTTGGATGGTCGTCAACCTGGACGGCGGTGGTCCCGGCCGTCGCGCACGGATTCCCGGGCTGCAAGCCAGACGCAATATCGGCTGAGCACATGGCTCGGGTCCTGATCCTCGGCGGCGGATTGGCCGGCTTGGCGGCTGCCGCGGCACTGGGCGAGGCGGGCCACCAGGTAGATATCCTTGAAGCGCGTCCGTTCCTGGGCGGCCGCGCCACCTCTTACGATCTGCCCGGTGGCGAAACCGTCGACAACTGCCAGCACATCCTGCTGCGCTGTTGTGTAAACCTACTCGATTTCTACGAACGCCTCGGCGTGTCCAATGACATCGAGTTCCATCGTGAATTCTTCTTCCTCGAACCCGGCGGACGCCTTTCCACCCTTAAGGCCGGCATGCTGCCCGCCCCGCTCCATTTCACCGGATCGTTCGCCGCGCTCAAGTTCCTCTCCTTCGGTGACAAGGTTGCCGTCGCCCGTGCCCTGCTCGCTATCCGCTCCGAACGGAAGCGCCGCAAAGACCTCGATGGCATCACGATGCTCGACTGGCTCCAGGAGAAGCGCCAAACGCCACAGGCCATTGAGCGCTTCTGGCGGCCGGTCTTGGTCAGCGCCGTCAACGAAGACCTCGACCGCATGGCTGCGGTTCATGGCTTCCAGGTTTTTTGGCTCGGCTTCCTGGCTTCCGCCGACTCCTACGAGATGGGCATTCCCGCTGTTCCCCTCGGCGACCTTTACACCTCGGAAGCCTGGCAGCGCTACCCGAACATCGGCCTCCACCTTCGGACTCCCGTCGAGCAATTCCTCGCATCGAGCGACGGCATCAACGGCGTGATCGCCGGCTCAGTTCCCTGGCAGGCTGATTGTTACATCTCCGCGCTTCCCTTTGAGCGCTTGGCCCTGCTTGTCCCCGAAGTGCAACCGCTCGTTGCCAGGTGGGAGCATTCGCCCATTACCGGCATTCACTTCTGGTTTGACCGTCCCGTAACCAGACTGCCTCACGGGGCTCTCCTCGACCGGACTATTCAGTGGTTCTTCAACAAGCAGGACGGCAAATACATCCAGCTCGTTGTGAGCGCCTCCCGCTCACTGCTCGAAAAATCGAAAGGCGACGTTCTGGAGATCGCGGTTCGCGAACTGGCTGAGTTCCTGCCCGCGGTTCGCGACGCTAAACTCCTGCACGCCCATGTCGTCAAGGAGGTCCGCGCCACCTTTTCCGCCCGCCCCGGCATGGAAGCCGAGCGGCCCGGACCGTTGACGAACCATCCGAACCTCTTTCTGGCGGGCGACTGGACTCATTCAGGCTGGCCCGCCACCATGGAGGGGGCTGTCCGCTCCGGCTACATCGCCGCCGAAGCCGTTTGCAAGGCCCTCGGCCAACCGCAGCAATTTCTGCTGCCCGATATCGCGTAGACTGAAGGTATGCTTACACGCCGTGCGATTCTTGGCGTTGCTGTCTTCGCGTTCCCGCTTCTGGCGGAAAAAGAACTCACCAACCTTACCATCGAGGTAAAGACGCTCAACGGGAAACCGGTTGATCGCGCCAGCGTGGTTGTCCGCTTTGTGGAGGGTCGGTCTATCCGAAAATTCGGCAAGTCCGTTCGCACCAATTGGGAACTGCGTACCAACCAGCAGGGCATGGTGAAGATCCCTCCCGTACCCCAAGGCAAAATCCTCATCCAGGTGATTGCCAAGGGCTTTCAGACCTATGGCCAGACCATCCAGGTCGAGGAAGAAGAAAAGACCGTCGAGATCAAGCTCAACCCCCCGCAGCCACAGTTCTCCGCGCACCAGTGACCCCATTCCGCTGGCCGGTTCGGATTCAGTTTGTCGATACGGACGCCTCCGGGCGCATCCACTACACCGCCTTGTTACGCCATTTCGAAGCCGCCGAGGTTGAGTTCTTCCGTCATATAGGCCTCCCCTACAATCACATTGAAGACCGCGAGGTGTCGCTGCCGCGCGTCCACGTCGAGGCCGACTACCTGGCCGCCCTCACCTTCGACGACAAGGTCGAAGTCGAGGTCAGCGTGGAACGTGTCGGCGAAAAATCTTATACCCTTGCCTTCCGCGTCTTGCTCGGCGAAAGCCTCGCCGCC